>JAJZMW010000146.1 GCA_021848165.1 Thermoplasmata archaeon | reverse complement strand
TCGAAGAGCGACTCGTGGCCGATCCCGCGCCGGCGGCGCGCCGCGCGGTCTCCCCGGCGGCGCACCGCGCGGGAGAACCGGGCGTAGACGCGTTCGTTGTAGGCGTAGAGATCGCGCGCCTGCGCGGGGGTGAGGGTCGGGGGGTTCGTTCGAAGGCGGGGGGATGCGGCCATGATCCCCGAGGGGTCGGGCGAAGATAACCGACGGGGCGGCTCCGTCGAAGGGGATATGGAGGGGGGGCGGACCTACGTCGGGAGGGAGCCGGGGGGATGCGAGCGTACCTGATCCGACACGGTCCCGCGCTTCCCTCGGACCCGCGCCGCTGGCCGGACGACGCCGACCGCCCGCTCTCCCCGGACGGCGTTCGGAAGACGCGGGCCGCGGCGCGGGCGTTCGCTCGGGCGGTCGGCCCGCCGCCCCGCCTGGCGAGCTCGCCCGCGCGTCGCGCCTGGTCGACCGCGCGGATCTGGGAGGAGGAGACCGGCGCCCCCGCGAAACCCGAGCGTTGGGACGAACTCGGTCTCGGGGGCTCCGCGCGGGAGGCGTTCCGTCGCCTCGAGCGGAGCGCGGAGGCGTCGAGCGACATCGCCCTCGTGGGGCACGCGCCGAGCCTCCTCGAGATCCTCGGGATCGCCCTGACCGGAGAGCCGACGCCGCTCGCCCACTTGAGCCGCGCCGGCTGCGCCGCGATCGAGTTCCCCCGCAAGGTCGCCCCCGGGACCGGTCGGCTCGAGTGGTTGGTCACCCGGAAGCTGTGGACCCGGGCCGCGGATTGATCGTACCGGCGCGCCGCGCGGTCGGCGCGTAGAGCGGAGCGACCAGGCGCCGCACGTCCTCGTGCACCTGATCCGGGTGCCGGTTCGCGTCCAGCGTGTGGAACCCATAGTCGCGTTCCATCCACGCGAACTCCCGTCGCAGGCGCCCTTGGTAGTCGAGGAAGCTCTCGAACCGGTCGGGCGAGATCGACATGTCCATCCCCGACTCCCAGTAGTCGAGGCTGCCGTACTTCGAGATCGCCCGGTGCATCAGGATCTCGGGGCGGGCGTCCAGGAAGACCACGAGGTCCGGGCGCAGCGCGAAGCTGTAGAGCTCCTGCGCCCAGGCGCGGGAAGCGCCGCGCACGACGGCCCGCGCCATCAGCGTGTAGATGTACCGGTCCGCGAGGACGGTGCTGCCGGAGGCGAGCGAGGGGACGATCTTGTTCTCCAGCTGGTCGGCGAAATCGGTGGCGTAGAGGAGGGCAAGGGTCGTCGCGGCGAGCGTGTGCCCCTGCTTCGCCCGATCGATCGGCTCGCCGACCAAGGTCGAGCGGCGCAGCCCGGTGTCGACGATCGAGTGACCGTCGATCTCGAGCGCCTCCTTGAGGCGCTCGACCTCCGTCGTGCGCCCCGAGCCGTCGGCCCCCTCGATGACGATCAACCGCCCGGTGAGCCGCTCGCGGGGCATGCCCGGCAGCTCGGTGCCGTAGTGCGTCCTAGCCTTCATGCTGCAGCCTCTCCCCCGTCGGGAACCCTTGGAGCAACGGCGCGAGGTCGGCGCGCAGGCTCTGCTGGATCGTTTCGACCGAGCCCCGCGCGTCGAGGATCGTGAACCGCTCGGTGCGGGCCATCCGATCGTAGGCCTGCTTGAGCCGCCCCTGGAACCGCCGGTAGCTCTCCTCGGTCTGGTCGGAGAGGCCGAGGTCCATCCCGGCCTCGTAGTAGGAGATCTTCGAGCGCGACGCCCGCTTGCGTCGCAACGTGACGTCGACGGGGACCCGGAAGTAGTAGGTCCGGTCCGGCTTCGGCGCAAAGAGGTAGAGGTTCCGCACCCACGTCGGGGCGCATCCGCGCGCCTCGTCGCGGGCGAACGCCGTGAACGAATATCGGTCGCACACGACCAGGTAGCCGGCGCGCAGCGGCGGGAGGATCTGCCGCTCGAACCGGTCGGCGAAGTCGGTCGCGTGCAGCAGGCTGAACGTCGTGGGCGTGAGGAGCCCCTTCTTCTTGCCGCGTCGGATCGACTCGCTCACGAGCTCGGAGGAGTTCCACTCGGTGTGAAAGACCCGGTAGCCGCGCGACTGCAGCCACTTGCCGAGGAGGCGGGCCTGCGTCGACTTGCCGCTGCCGTCGAGGCCTTCGAAGACGATGAGCCGGCCCGGATACCCCTGGGCCGGCGTCCCGGGGTCAGCCATCTCGGTAGCGGACCTCGATGTCGAGTTCGCGTTCGACCGGCTTGCGGGCCTTCTCCATGGCGCGGGGGGGGAGGGTCGTATCCGCGGGCCGAGAAAAGCTCACGCTCAGCACGGAACCGCCTCCTCCCAGGGCGAAGCGGGGGCCGGCCGGCGCGAGCAGGCCCGCGAGCTGGAGGAGGCTCCCGAGCCGGCGGGCGAGCGCCTGATCGCTCGACTTGAGGATCGGCGCGAACCCCTTGCGCATCCCGGGGGGCAGCGCGTCCCCGGCGTGCAGGGCGACGGTCGTCGCCGCGAGGAGCGTCTCCCGGTGGGAGAGCCCCCAGATCGGATAGTTGCGGACAAGGTAGGCCGAGTGGTGGGCGTGGCGCCACAGATCGATCGAAACGCCGGCGTCGTGCATCTCGGCGGCGACCCGGAGCGCGAGGCGCTCGCTCGCGCCCCACTTCTCCCGCGCGGCGAGCATGTCGAAGAGCGCCTCCGCGAGCTCGGCGATCTCCCGCCCGCGATCGATCGAGAAGGAGAACCGGTCCGCCGCCGCCGCCACCGAGCGGGCGGCGAGCGCGATCGCTTCGGCGGGCAGGACCGCGCCGATCGCCTCGAGCGCGAGCCCCTCGCGGACGCCGGTCCCGGTCGCGTAGATCGCCTCCGCCTTCGTCGCGCGCATCACCTCGCGCAGCACGGCGATCCCGGCGTCGAGGACGTCGGCCCGTTCGCCGCCGACGCCGGGCAGCGAGCGACGCTTCGTCGCCGGCAGGTCGGCGATCAGCTCCGCGAGCGCGTCCAGGTCGTGGTCGCGGATCGGGTAGCCGTGGACCCGCGCCAGGGGGTACTCGCGCAGGTCGATCGCGGCCCGCGCCACCGCGCGGACGGTCCCGCCGAGGCCGTAGACACGGTAGCCGGCGCCCCCGAACGCCGCGACCGCCGATCGGATCGCCGGGCGGACGTGCTCCGTCAGCGCCTCGAGCTCCCTCGGGCGGGGAGGATCGTGCTCAACGAACCGCTGCGTGAGCCGGAGCGCCCCGAGCGGGAGGCTCACCGAGTTCGCGAGCTCGCCCCGACGCGTCTCGATCAGCTGGAGGGAGCCCCCCCCGAGGTCGAGCACGAGGTCGTCGCCGAGCTCCCAGGCGCTGGCGGCGCCGAGATAGTCGTAGCGGGCCTCCTCGCTCCCGGAGAGAACGCGCAGCTCGATGCCGGTCGACCGATGGACCGCCTTCACGAATTCTCCGCCGTTCGGGGCGTCGCGGACGGCGCTCGTGGCGGCCGCGACGGTCCGGCGCACGCCGAGGGTCTCGAGCGTGCGCGCGAACCGGGCGAGCGATTCCAGCCCGCGGGCGATCGCCTCGGGGGAGAGCGACCCGTCGGCGCCGGTCTTCGCCCCCAGCCGGGGAACCTCCTTGAGCTCGTAGATCGGCCGCACGACCCCGGTGGGATGCGCGTCGAACGCCACGAGGCGGGCGGTGTTCGACCCGACGTCGATCACCCCGATCGTGGTCGGGCCGTGCGCCGGCGCGAGCGTCGGGAGAGGGGAGCCGAGCTCGTGCTTCGGGCGCGCCATGGACGCGCCAGCCGGTCGGGGGCTTTGAACCATCGGCTCGGACCGTCCCGGCGGGCACCGTTTAGAGCCGGGGGCGGCTCGCGACGGCCGGAGCCGCTCTCGTGCGCGTCGTTCGGCGCCCGCCGCCCCCGAACCTCGACCCCGGCCCGGGGGCCGATCGCCTCGGCCGCTATTCGTCCGACCTCGCCGCCCGCGCCCGCGCGTCGATCGACGCCGTCATCGCCCACCCGCACCCGAGCCCGGCGGAGCTCCACGACCTGCATCGCGACCTGCGCCGGCTCCGCGTGCTGGCGAAGTGGTGGTCGCGGGTCGCGCCGATCCGCCGGCGCTCGTCGATCGCCGAGTTCTCCCGACGGCTCGGCCGCATCGCCCGCTTGGTGGGGTCGGTCCGCGACCTCGATGTCGAGCTCGACCTCTACAGCGATCTCGTGCGCCGGGAGCCGGTCCCGACGGCGCGGATGCACCGGTTCGCGATCCACCTCCGGGAGGGGGCGCGCACCGGGCGGGAGCTCCTGCGGGCCACGCTCCGCTCGGAGCGGCACGGCGGGCTCTACGAGCGCACGGAGGCGGAGCTCGACGGGATCGGGACCGAGCGGAACTGGGCGGCGTTGGGGGTCGCGTTCGCGTCGGAGCGACGGAGCCTCGCCAAGCGCGCGACCCGGGCCCGCCGTCGCTCGCTCCGCACCGCCTCGCCCGACGACCTCCACGCGCTGCGCATCCGCGTCCGACGGCTCCGCTACTTGACCGACGTGGAGGATGCGCTGGCCGGAGCGACCGCATCGACCTTCCCGCGACGCTACGCTCGCCTCCAGCGTCGTCTCGGCACCCTCCACGATCGCGACGTGCTGGCCCAGCATCTCGCCCGGGCCGACCCCGACGGCGCACGGGCGCCGTGGAGGAAGCGCTTCGGGAGCGAGACGGAGACCCTCCGAAGGAGCCTTTTGGAGGAGCTCCCTCACCTTCGGCCGAAGCGGCACCTGGGCGCGGCGACCCGGGGGCGGGCGGCCCGCCTCCCCCCGGCGTCGCACCGACCCGGGGCCGGACGGAGGAACCCGACCCGATGACGGAGGAGCGCGACACCGTGCTGGTCGTCGGGGCGGCGGGGTTCTTGGGCGGAGCGATCGTGCGCTCCCTCGCGAACCGGTCGATCCCCGTTCGGGGGCTGGTGCGGCGCGACGAGCAGGCGGAACTCGTCCGGCGGGACGGGGGGTCGCCGGTCCGCGGAGACATCCTCGAGCCGGCCTCCCTCGAGCGGGCGCTGCGAGGGTGCCGCGCGGTCGTCCACGTCGCCGCGAACCCGTCGGATGCCGGCGACGAGGAGGAACGCGTGCGGGCCGTGCGCGTCGACGGAGCGCGGAACCTCGTCCGGATCGCGCACCGCGCCGGGGTCCGGCGGCTCGTGCTCGGCTCCGGCTACTGGGTCTACCGGGACGCGGAGGGTCCCCTGGACGAGGACGCGGAGATCGAGCCGTTCGGCGAATCGGCGATCAACTTCGCCGCGGAGACCGAAGCGCAACGCGCCGCGCGCGGCACCGGCCTCGAGATCGTCATCGCCCGCCCGGGGATGGTCTACGGTCCCGGCGCGTGGTTCCCCCCGATCGTCGACGCCCTGCGTCGGGGAGAGTACCGGCTCATCGAGGGCGGGCGCAACCCGTGGTCGTTCGTCTCCCTGGAGGATACCGGCGAAGCGTTCGCGACCCTCGTCGAGCGAGGCGAGCCGGAGAGCGTCTACACCGTGGTCGACGATCGGCCCGCGCCGTGGGGCGAGTTCGCGCGGCACCTGGCCGACCGGCTGCGCGTGCCGGCGCCGACCAGCCTCTCGATGGCGGAGGCGACGGCGCGCTACGGGGAGATCATCGCCCGCCACCTCTCGGCCCGTCGGGCGATGTACGCCCCCCGGCTCCGGCGGCTCGGCTGGCGGCCCCGCTGGGGAGAGTACTCGGCCGGGGTCGATCGCCTCCTCGAGCGGACCGCGGGGGGGGCTCCCGGGGAGCCCACGTTCGTCGACGGCTAGCGCCCCCGGTCACTCGAGCGAGCGGAACATCGCAAGATACTGGGGAACGATCCGGCGCCAGTCGTACGCCGCGACCCGTTCTCTCGACACGGCGGAAAAGCGGGCCCGTTGCGCCGGATCCGCCGCCAGCGTCCCGATCGCCTCCGCGAGGGCGGGCGCATCGCCCGGGGGGACGAGCAGCGCGTTCGACCCCGGAGCGACGAGCTCCGCCACGCCCCCCACGTTCGTCGCCACGATGGGGAGCCCGGCGGCCATCGCCTCCAGCAGCACCCGCGGGAACGATTCGAACCGGGAGGCGAGCACGAAGACGTCGCTCGCGGCGAGCGCCCGCTGGATCGTCCCGGGGTCGGGAGCGATGTCGAGGCGGACCCGGTCGGCGATCCCCGCCCGGTCGGCGAGCCGGCGGACGATCGCGGCGGCCCCCCAATCGTCCCCGAGCAGGTGGAGGGAGACCGGCCCGCGGGCCGCGGCGAGGGCGACGGCGGCGAGGAGGACGTCCAGACCCTTCTGCGCGAGATCGAGGCGTCCGACGGAGACCAGGCGACAGGTCTCCGAGGCCGGGGGTCGATCCGCCCCCGCGACGAGCGACAGGTCGATCCCGGTCGGGATCCGCACCACCCGCGCCTCGTCGACGCCGAGGGAGAGGAGGAACCGCCGCTCGCGGTCGCTCTGCACGACGATCCGGTCGGCCGTTCGGAGGGTCCCCGCGGCGACGACCCGGTGGTAGAGGGCGGAGGCCGGGAGGCCCCGGCCCGGATCCGCGTGGGGCGTGATCACGAGACGACGACCGGGGCGGCGCCGAGCGAGGGCTCCGATCCAGGTCGGCGAGTAGCCGAACGCGTGCGCGTGGACGATTTGCGCCGGGCTCTCGATCGCATCGAAGAACATCCCCGGCGCCGCGATCCCGAGCCCGAGCGGCCCCGGAGCGAAGCGATAGGCCCGGTGCCGTCGGATCCCGGGAGCCTCCCCGACCCGGGGGATCTCCTGCCGTGCGAACGGGCGGGTCCGGAGCAGGTCGGTCGTCGCGACCTCCACTTCGACCCCCGCCGCCCGCAACCCGGCGACCAGCTGCTCGAGCGTCGCCTCGACCCCCCCGATCGCGGGCGGGTAGCGGAGGGAGAGCTCGAGGACCCGCATCGACGCTCGGCCTCACTCGACCGGCGACGCGGGGGCCCCGGCCCGCTTCCCGAAGAGCCAGGACCGGGGCCGCTCGAGCCCGCGGAGGTAGACGTAGACGACCTGCGCGAGCGCGATCGTGACCACGACGCACACGGCGACCAGGGCCCAGGTCCGGAAGGTGCCGTAGATCGGGCTCGCGTCGAGGGAGATCAGCTCCGGACTGATCGAGGCGTTGAGCGGGGAGAGGAACCGCAGGAGGAAGTCGTTGTTGAGGACCAGATAGACGAAGGCGCTCACGGAGAGGACCTGGACGATCGCGCGACGGCCCGAGCCCGCGATCGCGAGGTCGAGGAAGAGGAGCGCGAAGAGGTAGACCAGATACTGCTCGTAGAGCCCGAACCGGAAGAGGAGGAAGACCGCGGTCACCAGGATCAGCGGCCGGAGCAGCGACCGAGCGTCGCCCGGCGTCGCCCACCGGGCGGCGACGAACCCGGCCGCGACGACCGCCGGGATCCAGAGGTAGCTCAGGACGAGATCGAGCCCCGGCACCGCGGCGGTGTACGGATCGATCGGGCCGGCGGTGACGATGCCGACCCAGTTCATCCCCCCGCCGCCGCCGTGGGTCTGCGATACGGAGGCCGCGATGAGGTTCGTCGTCCCCCAACCGAGCGCCGCGAAGATCGCGAACGTGAGCGCGACGGGGATCGCCACGGCGACGAGCACCCCGAGCCTCCGCCAGCCGCGCGCGACGAACGCCTCGAGCGGGAGGTAGATCGCGGTGACGAACTTGACGAAGATCCCGACCCCGTAGAGAACGTTCCGCGCGAGCGACTCCTCCACGAAGAAGACCCCGAGGAGGAGGGCGAGGACGATCGAGTCGAACTGCCCCCAGACCGCCGAGATCAGGATCGCGTACGGGAAGAACGACCACGCTCCGAGCGCCTCGAGCGCCGGCCCGACCCGCCCCGACCACCGGCCGGCGAGCCGGTAGAGCAGGTAGGCGACGAGCACGTCGGCGAGGATCGGGGGCTGCTTGAGGAGGAAGTAGAGGACGAAGCGGTTCTGGAACCCCACGAGCTCCCAGAGCCGGTAGAGCCCCCCGAGGAGGAGGGGCCAGAACGGCAGGTAGGCGGCGGACGGGAGCTCTTGGCCGAGGTAGGCGAAGCTCACCCCCGGGACCGGGGGCCAGTAGGCGTACGGGTTCGCGCCGACGGCGACGGCGTGGCCGGTCCGGACCCAGATCTCGAAGTCGTACGGGTGGCCGGTCCAGAAGGAGAACGCTTCCCGGACGAGGAGCCCCGCGACGAGGAGGCGGGCGGCGAGCGGCGTCAGCCCCCCCCGCCCGACGCCGGGGGGAGGGAACGCCCCGGCGGCCGGGGCTCCCGCGGACATGCCCGGCCCCACGGCCCGCCCGATTTTATACGGACGGGCCGTCCGGAACGGCACCGATCCCCCATGAGCGCTCCCATCTCCCTGGTGGGAGGCGTCGTCGCTCACAACGACGCGTCGACCATCGGAGCCGCGATCCGATCCCTCCTCGCGCAGGACCTGGGCGGGACCGCCGAATGGTCGACGATCTGGGTCGTGGCGAGCGGCTGCACCGACGCGACCGTGGAGATCGTGGCGTCGCTCGCCGACCGCGAACCGCGGATGCGCCCGATCGTCGAGCGGGAACGCCGCGGGAAGGCGAGCGCCCTCAACGCGATCCTCGCGCACGCCCACGGCGACGCGCTCGTCCTGCTGAACGGCGATGCGTACGCCGAACCCGGATCCGTCTCCGCTCTCCTGGACGAGGCCGCGGACCGGCCGGCGCCGTTCGCGGTGATGGCGCGACCGGTACCTCCGCACGAGGGGGTCGGTCGCGTGGTGCCGGCGGTCGCGTCCCTTCTGTGGACGTTCCACGCGAACCTGCACGAGGCGATCCTGCGGGACGGGCGGGGCAACCATCTCTCCGACGAGCTCCTGCTCGTGAGCTTGCCCCCTCCGGTGATCTTCCCGCGGGACACGATCAACGACGGCGCCTTCCTCGGCGCGAAGCTGTGCCTCCAAGGAGGGGCTCGCGCCTACGCCCCCGCGGCCCGGGTCCGCATCCAGATCCCCGACACGGTCGGGGGGTATCTCGACCAGCGGCGGCGGATCTACGTCGGCCACTGGAAGGTGGCGGAGGCGACGCGGGTCGTCCCGAACACGATGGTGACCGAGGCGCTCCGCCGCCCGCGCGGGGCCCTGCGGGTCGTCCGGCGTACGTTCCGGGAGAACCCGAACCGGGGTCGATTGCCCGTGCTGCTCGCCTGGGAGTCGATCGCCGTCCTCATGGCGAGCTGGGATCGCTGGGGGCGACCGCGGGACCACGTGCGGTGGCGACGGATCGCTCCTCCGCAGCGCTCACCGGCGGGTACCGAGCGCGGATCCGCTCGAACTTGATCGACGAGACGGAGAACCGATCCCACCGGGTCTCGGTCCGGAAGAGCGCCTCGGTCCGTCCCGCCCGGCGCAATCGGCGATTGCGCACCAGTCCGACCGATTGGAGGTAGATCGCGGCGACCACGAAGCTCGCCGCGTTCGTGATCCGGAGCGCGGCGCCGCTCCGCCGTCGGGACGCCGGCCGACCGGCCCCGGGGACTTCGCGGAGCCGGCGGTCGTAGAGCCCGGGCATCACCTCGCGCATCCAGGCGGATCGGCGCAGCAGCGCGGTGTAGGCCTCCTCCCCATGCAAGGGCCGAACGGCGAGGGCCTCCCGGGCGAAGAGGAAATCCTGCGGCGCGACGAACTCCGCTTCGGCCGTCGGCATCGCGCGCCCATAGTTCAGGCAGACCGCCGGGACCCGGCCGGTCTGGCGACGCCGCCACGCGCGCAGGCGCCAGTGCGTTCGGACGAAGACCCACCAGAGGCGGTCCTCGGGGGTGAACAACACGAGGTCGAGGTCGTCGTCCGGCCCCGGCCCCCCGTAGGCGACCGAGCCGCTCACGCCCAAGAAATCGATCTCCGCGAGGAGGTCGGCGAGCGGGCCCCGGGTGAGCTCCCGCGCGACCGACGCGTAGCGCTCGCTCCGCGCCTCCACCTCGGACGGGCGACGAGGGTCGATCCCCGGGGCCGCGACCCAGCCGTCCTCGACCGACGCGAGGTGCGGGCGAGCACGGAGCCACCGTTCGAGCGACTCCGCCGGCATCCCGCCGTCCTCGGGGAGGAGCTCGGCGAGCTCGGTGAGAGGGATCCCGCTCCGATGGTCCGCCGCCACGGAAAGGACCGCCGAGATCCGAGCGTCGATCTCGTCGCGCGGCGGCTCGGCCCGCGAGCTCGGTTCGGCGAACTCCGACGGCATGTCGTTCGGCGGGCGGTACGGCGCGTTGCAACTTAACGGCTCCAACGCGAGCGCCCCTCCGATCGTGGCCGACGCGCGGAGCCCCGCTTACGGCGAGGGGTTCTCCCGCGGGGGAAGCTGGCGCCGGTCGCGCGTGAGCCACCGCGTGGGGTGGAGATACCCCCGCAGGAGCTTGGCATCGAAGATCGGCGAGTAGAGGAGATTCCGCAGCGAACCGCTGTTGGCGTGAATGAGCCAGGGGACGAGCAGCGTGTAGGCGAGCTCGCGGGCGTCGCCGCCCGCCGCTCGTCGGATCTGCGCTCCCTGCCACTCGGGCCAGGTCCCCCCCCGATACGGCGACCGGTGGATCATGGCGTCGGGGAGGTAGGCGACCCGGAGGCGTTCTTGCCGGAGGGCCCGGCGGAAGAAGTAGGTCTCCGAACCTTGCGCGGTGGGGGGGATCGATACGCTCCCCGCCCATCGCCGGGGCAGGAGGGTGAGCCCGAGAGGAAGTCCGTAGGCGAACCGATGACCGAGGGAGTTCCCGACGACGGCGCCGACGCCCGCTCGGCCCAAGGCGGCGCACGCGCGGGCGTAGAACGTCGGGTCGCGCACGATCACGTCGCTGTCGAGGAAGAGGATCGTCTCGGTGTCGGCGAGCTCGATCGCGCGCTGCGTGGCGAAGCCGATACCGGTCTCTTCTGGTTCGACCCGGGCCCCGAAGGCGCGGGCGATCCGGGCCGTTCCGTCCGTGCTGCACCGGTCGATCACGAGGAGATGGTGGATCGGAAGGAATCGGCGCGCCGCCTCGAGACAGGGAGCGAGGGTGCTCTCCGAGTTGAACGTCCGGACGGCGACGTCCACGGGAGGGGGCGGGGGCGGCTCCGAGCGGTCCGGCGCCGAGTTCATATCCAGGTCGTCCCGGGCGGGGAGGGACCCCTACCTCCCCTGAGGGTAGATATCATGCCGGGACCTAGCGGGGCCCGATGGTCCGATGAAGCGGTACTCGGAACGGCTGATCCTCAAGTGGCTGATCTCGGATCACGGCATCTGCCTCGGTCTCGATACCAAACGCTGCTCGTATCTGTTCCTGATCGCCCGCAACGGGCTGACCCTGCGCCGGCGGCCGGTCGGGGACAAGGTCGTCGAGAACCTCGACTACGAGATCCCCGCGATCGTGCGGGCCCTCGCGCAGGAGGCCGCGGCCGGCTCGGCGTCCCGATGAGAGGCGCGAGGAGCGGGGCCCCCGCCCCCGGCGCCCCGAACGCGGAGGCGCTCCTCCTCCGCGGGGTGGGGGGCGAGCTCCCGCTCGCCTACGCGCAGGACCCAAACGGCCGGATCTATCTCGTCGCGACCCGATCGGATGCGCGCTGGCCGACCGACGTGCTCCGCGAAGGAAGGGCGGAGGTGGTGGTGGAGGGCCGGCGCCTCCGCGCCCGGGCCCGCCTGGTCGCCGATCGGCCCGCGATCGCGGCGATCCTGGACCGGCTCCGGGCGAAGTACGGCGACCGCCGGTTCGCCGCATGGTACGCCGCCCCGGGCCGCGTCCTGGTCCTCGACCCCCCGGGACCGACGGAGCCAGAGACCGGATCGTACTTCGACTGGCTCGAGTCCGAGTTCGACCAGATCGCCGCAGAGTACGACCACCACATTCGGGGGAACCGGATGAACCGGCTCTTGCGGGACCGTTCGATCGCCCGGATGCGGCTCCTCTTCCGGGGCCGATCGCCCCTCCTCGAGATCGGCTGCGGATCCGGCATGGAGACGATCGAGCTCCTGCGGGCCGGCCACGAGCTCACGGCCATCGACATCTCGCAGGCGATGCTGGACGTCGTGCGACGCAAGGCCGCCCAGGAGGGGCTGGCCGAGCGGATCCGGCTCGTTCACCTGCGCGCGGCGCATCTCGGCGCGCTCCGATCCGATGTCGGCGCCGGGGGATTTGCGGGGGCGTTCTCCACGTACGGGGCGCTCAACTGCGAACCCGACCTCACGCCGATCGCGCTCGCCGCCGCCGATCTGCTCGCCCCGGACGCCCCCTTCCTCGCCGGAGTTTACAATCGCTACTGTCTCTTCGAGATGGCGGGCTACGCGCTGGTGGGCCGGTTCGCGCGGGCCCGCGGTCGCTGGTCGGTCCCGGTGCGGGTCGGCGCCTCCCGATTCTGCGTTGACGTCTACGCCTACACGGTCGCCGACGTCGCGCGCGCGTTCGCGCCCGCCTTCCGGCCCGCCGATGTGGAAGGGGCCCCGGTCCTTCTTCCCCCCTCCGATCTGGTACGGTACGCCGAGATCTTCTCGCGTCGGTTCGATCGGCTGGCGGCCTGGGACGCCTGGCTCGGTCGGCGAGCCCCGTGGAACCGACTCGGCGACCACTTCTTGCTGACGATGCGCCGACGTCGCGACGCGGACGCCGTGGGCGCGGGGCACCTCCCCCTCGATCGGGCCCCCGACCGCGCCAAGGAAGCGCCCGTTGCGAGCCGGCGGCCGCCCGAGATCGTCGGTCGAAGGAACCCCGGACCTCCCGGGAAGCCCCCGGACGTCGTGGCGGCTCCCACCGGGTCGATACCGAGATAGACCGGGGGGCCGTTCCCGGCGCGTGGCGGCGGCCGATGTGCGGTCCGCGCTCCTCGAGAGCGGGGTGCTCGGCGCGACGGTCCGGCAGATCTCGACCCGGTTGGGCACCCCGAGCGATCGGGTCTCGGCCGAGCTCGCCCGCCTGCTCGATCGGGGGGACGTCCAGCGCGTGGGCCGGGGCCTCTGGGTCCTTCGCGATTACCACGACCTGGCGGTCGAGGAGGATTTCGTCCGGCCCGAGGAGTTCGTCGAGCGGTTCGCCGACGAGGACGGCGTCGCGCTCGGCCGCTACTCCGGGCCGATCACCTTCCGGCCGAACGATCGGCTGCCGATCCATCGGTGGTGGCCGTACGTCCAGGGGTACTCCGCGGAGTTCGTCGGCGACCTCCTGGCCGCACAGGACCTCGGGCGGGGCGCGGTGCTGTTGGACCCGTTCAGCGGGAGCGGGACGAGCCTGGTGGAGGCGCGTCGTCTCGGTTGGCGCGCGATCGGCATCGAACTGCTCGCGCCCGCCGCGCTGGCGGCCCGGGTCAAGACCGACTTCGAGCTCGCGGGGGCCGTCCTCCGCCGCCGCGCGCACGAGCTGGTCGTTCGCGCGGAGCGCGCCCCGGAGTCCCCCCTGCCGTTCCTTCGCGAGACGCGACGGCAGTTCGCCCCGTCGGCCCTCTCCCAGTTGCGGCGGCTCCGCTCCGTTCTGCCGGCGTCGGCCCCCGGCGTTCCCGATGCCCTGCGGCTCTCGTTCGGCGCGGCGCTGATCCCCTCGAGCCGCCTTCGGCGCTCCCCCTGCCTCGGATACGAGCCGCGTCCCACCGTTCGACCGCTGCCGTTCGCACGGTTCGCCGAGACCGCCGAGCAGATGGCCGACGACCTGGCCGCGCTCGGGAGCTCGCGCGACCGCTGGGGACCTCCCGCGTCCGTCCGGGAGGGGGACGCTCGCTCGATCGACCTCCCGGAAGGGTCGGTCGATTTCGCGGTGACGAGCCCCCCGTACGTCAATGGCCTCGACTACGTGATGAACTACAAGCTCGATCTCGCCTGGCTCGGGTATGCCTCCTCCTACCCGGACCTGAGCGCGCTGCGACATCGGGAGGTCGCGTGCGACAACCTCCCCCGCGCCTCGACCGCCGGGTTCCTCGACCCCCGGGCGGCGCCGGACCCGTGGCTGCGCGAGCTCCTCCCCCGCATCCGCAATCACGTGCTCCGCAAAGGGACCTACCGGCGCGACGATATGCACGGGGTCGTCCTCCGCTACTTTGCCGACCTCGAAGCCGTGATGCGGGGCGTGCACCGGGCCCTGCGACCCGGGGGACGGTTCGTGCTCGTGGTCGGCGACTCGCTGCTCGCCGGGACCTACGTCCCCGGCGACCTTCTGACGGCCCGCCTCGGGGCCCGGATCGGCTTCGCGATCGAGAGCGTCCAGGTCGCCCGCGCGAGGCGCTCCGGACAGCGGCGACATTTCCTCTTGCGCGAGTCGATCGTGACGCTGCGTCGATCGGGACGTCCCTCGCGCTAGCGATCCGGCCCCGTGCGGGGCAGGGACGCCGCGTCGGCTTCCCCCGGACCGTCGGTCGGTGGCTCCGACGGGCCGGCCGAGGGAGAGAGCGAGGTGCAACGATATTCGGCCCGCTCCCCTCCCCCTTTCGGGGGTCGTTCGCGTGAGCGAGGCGGCGGGGGAGGCCGGGGGTCGCCCCGGGCGAGGAGGCCGGACGAGGAGAGCCTGGGCCATCGCGGTCGGGATCGTGGTGGTGGTGGCGACGAGCGCCTCCGTCGTCGTCGTGGCGGCTCTCTCCGCCCCATCGCCGAGCGGGGCGAGCTGCCCATCCCCCGCGACGAGCCCGATCCGTACCGCGACGCCGATCCAGCACCTCTTCGTGATCGTGAAGGAGAACCACGCCTTCGAGAACTACTTCGGGGGGCGCCCCGGGGTGATCGGCCACCCCCCCAACGGATCGTTCCCCGTCTCGTTCGGAAGCTCCACCGTGGTCCACCCGTACCCCCTCGTGGGGAGCTCCACGCCGGACCTCCCGCACACCCAGTCCGCGAACCTCGCCGATCTCAACGGCGGCCGCAACAACGGCTTCGTCGCCGAAGCGAACGCCTCGGGGGTCGTCCCGCCCGAGGTCGCCGTCGGCTACTACGGGCCGTCGCAGATCGGGGCCTACTACACCTACGCGAACGACGGGGGGCTCGGGGACTCGTTCTTCAGCGGCGTCCTCGGACCGACCGAGCCGAACCGGGTCTTCGACATCACCGCCTACGCCACGCCGTCGTGGGACGCCGATTCGCTCCCTCCCGCGAACGTCACGACGCAGCCGACCGTCCTCGGGCAGCTGACTTCGGCCGGGATCCCGTGGAACTACGACGTCCAAGGAGCCTCCCTCGGCATCGCCCCGACGCTGTTCCCCGCCCTGATGGAAAACTCCTGCAGTTCGGCGCGGATCGTCGCCGCGGCCGACCTCCCCGCCCAGCTCCGCTCCGCGACGGTGCCGTCGGTGGTCTACGTCGATACGATGGACAGCCTGCGCTACAGCGAGCACCCGCCCGAGAACGTCACCCTGGGGATGGACTGGACCGTCACGGTCGTGAACGCGATCGCCCAGAGCCCGGTCGCGAACTCCTCGGCCGTCCTGATCTTCTACGACGAGAACGGCGGCTACTGGGACCCGGTCGTTCCCCCGACCACGTCGACCGGCTCCGATGGGTTCCGCATCCCGTTCCTCGTCCTCTCTCCCTGGACCCCCGCCGGCACCGTCTGCCCGACGCCCCTCGACCCGGCGGCCGTCCTGCGGTTCATCGACAAGAACTGGATGCTCCCGTCGCTCAACGCGCGGGTCGGGAGCGCGGGGTCGCTGGGATGCTTCTTCAACTTCACCGCCCCCCCGCACACGCTGCCGGTCCTCCCGACCCCGGTCGTCCTCGCTCCGGTGGGGTCCCCGGCGGCCGACCCCCGACCGGCCGCCGGGGCCGCGCCGGAGCTCGGGACCGCTCGCGCGGGGACCCTCGCGATGGACGCCCGCCGACCCTCCCGGTCGCGCCCGGGGCGACCGGGCCGCGCCCGTGGAAGCAAATGCTTAGGTATCGGTGGCGGGCTAGAATCGCGCAGGAACGGTGCCCCTCATGCCGGTACGTCAAGCCGAACCCCGGTTCCTCGAGCCGCTCCTCGGCATCGTCTTCGACCTCGACGGGACCCTCGTCCTTTCGCGCCACGACTTCCGACGGATGCGGCGGGAAGTGATCCGGCTCAGCGAGCGCTACGGGGTGCGGTCCGCCCTCCTCTCGGTCGACATGCCGATCCATCGGATCCTCGAGACCTCGCGCGAGGCGATCCGGGCGAGCGGCTCGCCGGACACCCTCCTCCTCCGCTACGA
>JAJZMW010000032.1:11166-16108 GCA_021848165.1 Thermoplasmata archaeon | reverse complement strand
GGATCTCGAGGAGGCGCCGCCGCGAGGGATCGGCCAGGAGTTGAAAGACGTCGGGCACGTGCATCGAATGCCCAAATGGATATATGTCCGTTTGCGTATACGACTTGGTCGGCGGGAGCCCAGGCGGCCCCGCGATGGCCCACACGGGGAGGAACCAACGATGCGGAAGATCACGGCGAACGTGTACATGACCCTCGACGGCCGCGGCGCGTTCCCGAAGTATCCGGGATGGGACCGGCCGATGCGCACGGCGAACGCGCTGTTCCGGCACATGTGGATCGCCCGATACGACGACGTCTCCACCGTGGTCATGGGCCGTCGGTCGTTCCTGGGCCACCATCGCGTTTGGTCCGGCAAGGCCCGCCAGCCGGGCGATCCTCCCTACCAGTTCGCGTACTCGCACTTCCTCGATCGAGTCGACAAGGTCTGCCTCTCCCGTCGGCTCTCGACGGTCGCCTGGGAGAACTCCCGGATCCTGAAGGGGGATCTCGCCCAGGTCTTGGGCATACTGCGGCTGGAGAAGGGCGGGAACATCCTCCTGGAAGGAGGGCCGCGGATAGTCCAGGAAGCGCTGCGGCGCCGCCTGGCCGACGACTATTGGTTCTTCGTGATGCCGGTCGTCTACGGGAGGGGCCCGCGATACTGGAGCGCGATGAAGGCGCAGAACACGCTCAAGCTGCTCGAGGTCAAGCACGGAGAGGACGGAGAGATCCTCCTCCACTACGAGACGGTCCGCTAGAACGGCGCCCCGCCGTCGGTCGAAGAGCGCCGTCCCCCGATGGGGTCGGCGTTACCCCGGTTCGGAGGGCGCGAGCCCGACGCCCGAGGACGCGCGCCTCGGACGGGGGCCTCCGGTTCGCTCGATGCGAAGGACCGATTCGCGATAGCCGAGGAACGTCCCGAGGGCGAGGCTCTCGTTGCGCAGGAGGGGCTCGGCCGCACGAGGGAGGCGCACGAAAGGCTCGACGCGCACGCGGAGAACGCGTCCCTTCGGGTTCGCCTCCCAGACCCCGGCGACGCGGCCGTCGAGCAGCACGACCGGGCTCACCCATCCCTGGGGCCGGTAGACGCGGTGCCGATGTTCGCGCGCGACCACGTTCGCGTGATCGCGATGGCCGAGGAGATACGCGTCGAAGTGCGGGAGGAGCCGCACCGAGGGCCGGTCGCCGAGCGTCGCCGTCGTGAGTTCGTCCCGGTCTCGGCGCAAGATCCACGCCGGCGCTCCGGCGCACGCAACCGGGACCACCCGGTCTCCGGCCGTCCGCCAGACCTCCTTCGCATCGCCCAGCGTCATGCCCGTCCACGTGGCGAAGTCGTGCTGCGTCGCCGGGCCGAAGGATCGCAGGTACCGGAGGAGGAGTTCGCGCTCGGCGTCGGCCTGGGGCATCTCGCGCCACGAACGGGACCAGGCATCGGCGCGCACGTAGTCGGCTTCCCCCCGCTCCGCCGCGCCGAGGCAGATCACCCCGCGCGCTCCCGCCAGGTGGATCGCGTAGGCGATCGGGACCGGAACCCCGCCGAACCGGAGCCACGGGATTCGTTGCGCGTTCCCCCAGCCGGCGCCCCCGATCCGGTCGGTCGGGCGCGTGCCCAAGCGCCGGCCGAGCGCCTCGGCGAGCCCGGTCCGGGTCCGCGGACGATCCAGCAGGTCGAGCAGGGTTCCGATGTCGGCCTCGAGACGCGGTCGGGTCGCTCCGTGGTGCAGCATCCATCGGATCTCCTTCTCCGAGCGGCGCGCGCTCCCGCGTCCGTAGATCGCGCCGTCGCGCGCCGGCAGGAGGTGGAGCGTGCGGCGCATGCACCACGCGCGCAGGAGCGAGCGTCGGCGCCAGAGGCGACGGTCGATCTCCGCCGGATCGAGCTCCCGCACTCGCGACCAGAGCGCCAAGCGAGCCGCGGGGAGAAGTTGCGCCTGAGCGCCGTTGATCTCCCCGAGGACGCGCTCCAGGCTCGCACCTCCGACGCGCGAGAGCAGGTGTTGGCGGCCGAGGCGAAAGGCGATCGCTTGCTCCGCCGAGACCGTCGGCCAGCCGCTCGCCGTGCAAGGCGGCTCTCCACGACCGCTCATCCGCGCCGCATCCTCGGGCGCGGTACGGGGATCGCGACCGTGAATGTTCCCCCCCCCCGGCCGAGAGGAGCCGCGGTTTAGTAGCCATCGGGGGTCGCGGGGGTCATGCCCGCGCCGGGGGGAACGGCCGCGGCGCTTCGCCCCCGGTCCGCGACCCACCCGGGGCCGAGACGTCGCAGCTCGCCCGCTCGCGGACCTCCGCCACGAAGCGGACGGAGGGGCGGAACTCGCTCGCGCGGGGGACCGACGCTCGTCCGGATTCAACGCACGATCCGATCCATCCCTCGAGGGAGGGTGAGCACCTACGGGGAGGTGGCTCGTCGGGCCGGTCTCCCGAACGGCGCTCGGCTCGTCGTGCGGGCTCTGGTTCGCGGACGTGGGCTCCCGTGGCACCGCGTGGTGGGGGCCGGCGGAAGGATCGCCCTGGCGGGGGAGGCGGGACGGGAGCAGCGGCTTCGGCTCGCGATCGAGGGGGTTCGGTTCCGTGGACGTCGCGTCGACCTCGCGGCGCACGGATGGCCGACGCCCCCTCGGATCCGATCCCCGTCGGCGCACTCCGTCTCCGAACTCCGCCGAGCGCCGATCCCGTACTCCGAGTAGGCGGTGCAGAGCCCCGGCGCGCCGCGGACGGGTCGTTCAATCGAGATGACGCAGGACGCGGACCTCGTCGAGGGTGATGAGACCCCCCTTGACCATCTCGCTCAGCCGCGGGACGAGCGGGACGAGCTTGCGCTCGGTGTCGACCGCTTCGATGATCATGGGGAGGTCGCCGCTCAGGCGCAGCGCGGAGGTCGAGTGGACCACGCTGCGCTTGCCGAACCCCAGGATCCCTCGATGAACGGTCGCGCCCCAGATCCCTTGGGCCCGGAGGAAGATCACGACCGCCTTGTACGCCGGCTGCCCTTGGTAGTGGTCGGACTCTCCGACGTAGATCTTGAGCCGGACCGCCTTCTCCTCGAGCTCCATCTCACGCCCCTCCGACGAGGATCCCCAGCGCTCGGCCGAGGAACGCCCCGCCGAGGCAGACCCCCATGGCGAGGAAGATGTTGACGCCAGCGAGCGCCCATTGACCTTCCGTGACGAAGTTCACGGTCTCGAGCGAAAACGTCGAGAACGTCGTGTAGCCGCCGAAGACCCCGATGAACAGGAACGTCCGTCCCTCCGCCGAGAACCCTCCTCCCTGGAGGAACGCGTAGAAGGCGAACGCCAACAGGAACGAGCCGGTGAGGTTGACGAAGAACGTTCCCCACGGGAACTCGGTGGTCGTCAGCGCCCCCGAGACCCCGTAGCGGATCACGCTGCCGATCGCTCCGCCGGCCGCCACGAGGCCGATCATCCAGAGTTGCGTGTCGTCCACCGGTCCGCTCCGCCCCTACGATCGGAACGGCGCGCTCCCGATCGGAACCAGAAGTCATCAGCCCGGGGCCGGGCGGTTGGGGGTGGACTTCATCACCCGGCGGGCCGACCGACGCCCGGGATAAGAGGCTTCCGACGGCGCGCGGGCGTCGATCGGGATCGGGGTCACTCGGCCCGCCTCTTTCGGAGCCGGCCATCCATCGCTTGTCTTCCCGGGGACGACCGCTCGCCCCGGAAGCCACCCGGCCCCGGAGCTCCTTCAGCGTGCAGTTTTATCTACTGAGCCGCTTCCTCCGATGACCATGCGCAAAGGGCTTTTCGTCGTCGGGCTCGTCCTGCTCCTCCTCGGGGTCGCGGCCGCCGGATTCATCACCTACGAGGCGCAGGTGCCGATCACGACGAACATCCAGGCCGGACATCAAGGCGACCTCACCCTGAGCTCCCTCACCATCGGTCCTCAGTACTCGACGATCCACTGGTCCAACGCCCAGGCGAGCGACACCATCTACGTGACCACCTCCGTCCCGATCACGTGCAACAATCCGGCGAACCAGGTGGCGTCGGGGACGGGGTCGAGCGGTTCGTTCGCGCTCACGCTCACCCCGGGCACGCACTACTACGTCTTCGACTGCGCCTCCTCCGCCGGCCCGCTTTCCCCGGTGTCGGTGAACTACACCTCCTTCGGGCTCACCTACATCACGATCGGCGGGATCGCGTTCGCGGTGATCGGGGCCGTGCTGCTGGTCGTCTCGCTCCGGAAGGCACCGCCGACCGCCGCGGGGGCGGGGGGCCCCTCCTCCGGGTCGATGCCTCCCGCCGGGCCCGGCGGCTCCCCGCCGCCCTAGACGGCGCCCGCGCGACCCGCCCGAGAACCCGTCGTCGCACGACGACGTGGCTCGCCCCGAACCGGGCGACCGGTCGGAACCCGGCGCGCCGGAAGGTCCCGAGGCTACCGAACCAGCTCGCCACCGCCCGCGGGTTCGTCGTCGGGAACGCCTCGACCACGCCCCCGCCGCGACGGGCGATCCCCGCGAGCGCGGCGCGCAGGGCGACCTCGGTGACCCCTGTGCGTCGCGCGGTCGGATCCACGAAGAAGCAGCTGATCCGCCAATCGACCGCGGATCGATCGCGGGCGACGAGCGCTTGGTACTTGCGCCCGGCGTCGAAGCGGGGAAGGTGCTCCCGTCGGTCGAACTGGCACCATCCGACCGGGATCGTGCCGGCGTAGACCAGGACCCCGGTCGCCGTGCCGGCGTGCACCGCCCGGCGGTGATCCTTTCGGTTCTGCTCGATCCGTTCCTCCTCGGTCGGGGCGTGGTTCGGCCGCTCCCGTCGGTAGTACATGCACCAACAGCCGGCCTGGACCCCGCCGAAGCGGGCGAAGAACCCTTCGAAGTCGGGCCAGGTTTCGCGCGAGAGCTCGCGTGTCGTCCAGCGATCGTTCGTCGGTCGGGGGGCCATCGCGGGCGGAGCGCGCGCGGGGGCTTACCTCCTCCGAGCGCGGTCGAGGGGATGAGT
>JAJZMW010000032.1:0-11156 GCA_021848165.1 Thermoplasmata archaeon | reverse complement strand
TGCGCCCATCGACCTCATACCTCCCCGGGCCTACGAGATGGTTCGCCTCGGGGGGCGGGCCGACCGGCCCGGGACGCCCGCGGCGCGAGGGGAATTGTCCTCGAGCGATCTCCCGCAGCCGCCCCCACGACCGGCCCGATTCCCCGGGATCGCCGAACGATACGTCTCGTTCCTCGGATCGCTGCGCCGGACGGTCACCGATCTCCGCACCCTGTACCGATGGGCGCTCATCGGGATCACGGTCGGGGTCATCGCCGGGTTCGTCGCCGTCGCGTTCTACTTCGCCCTGCTCTACGCGTCGGACGGGATGCTGGGGGGACTGCTCGGCATCAACCTCCCCGTCAACGGAGTGGCGCCGGTGGGGATCAGCTGGTCGACCGACCCGACGCGGTTCTGGCTCCTCCCGATCCTCTTGGGGGCCGGCGGCCTCGC
Source organism: Thermoplasmata archaeon (assembly GCA_021848165.1). Classification (GTDB taxonomy): domain Archaea; phylum Thermoplasmatota; class Thermoplasmata; order Lutacidiplasmatales; family UBA184; genus Lutacidiplasma. The sequence goes on along the minus strand of JAJZMW010000032.1, from coordinate 10,724 downwards.
CGCCGGGCTCCTGATCACCTACGTCGCTCCCGAGACCGAAGGTCATGGGACCGACCAATCGATTCGCGCGTTCCATCGAGGACGGGGGGTGCTGCGCGCTCGCGTCCCCCCGGTGAAGTTCCTCGTCTCGGTGCTCACCCTCGGGACCGGGGGGAGCGGAGGCCGGGAGGGGCCGACGGCCCAGATCGGTTCGGGGATCGGGAGCCTCGTCGCCGGGCCCCTCGGCCTCTCGACCCGCGAGCGGCGGGTCGCTCTGATGGTCGGCGTCGGCGCCGGCATCGGGGCGATCTTCAAGGCCCCGTTCGGCGCCGCGCTCCTCTCGAGCGAGATCCTCTACATGGCGGATTTCGAGCCGGACGTGATCATGCCGGCGATCCTCGCGTCGGTGATCTCCTATTCCATCTTCGGGAGCGTCGACGGGTTCGGCCCGGAGTTCGTCCTCTCCTGTCCCTCCTGCCTCGGGTGGACGCCGGAGCAGCTGCCGATCTACGCCCTCCTCGGCGGGACGGCCGCGCTCGCCGGGATCCTCTACGTGGTCTCCTTCCGCCGCTCGCGTCGGTTCTTCCGGGAGCTGCGAGCGCCGCATTGGACGAAACCGGCGATCGGGGTCGCGATCGTGGGCGTCGGGTTCGTCGCGGCGTACTATCTCTCGAGCGCCGACGGGCACCTGCTCGCGATCGGGGGGATCGGCATCGGCTACGGCATCGTCCAATGGCTGGTCTACCAGACCAGCGTCGATCCGATCCTGCTCGCGCTCGTCATCGCGCTCGTTCTCGTCAAGATCGCCGCCACGTCGCTCACGGTCGGCAGCGGGGGGAGCGCCGGACTCTTCGGTCCCGGCATCTTCACCGGGGCGTTCCTCGGGTTCGCCGTCGCCGGGGTCATGACCTCGATCTTCCCCGGGGTCGTGAGCGGGGCCGACTTCGCCGCGTTCGCGATCATCGGGATGATGGCGTTCTTCGGGAGCGTGTCGAAGGCGCCGATCGCCGTGATCCTGATGGTCGTCGAGATGACGGGGTCGGAGGCGCTGCTCGTGCCCGCGATGATGGCGATCTTCATCGCCTACTACCTGACCGGGCCGTACCACATCTACGAGGAGCAGGTCCCGAACCGGCTCGAGTCGCCGACGCACACGACCGAGTACTTCTCGGAGTTCCTCCGCCACGTGCCCGTGCGCGAGGTGATGGCGAAGGACGTCCCGACGGTCAGCGCGCAGTCGAGCGTCGCGCAGGCGGGGGCGATGCTCCGCACCTCGTCGATCCCGGTCGTCGCCGTGCTGCGCGGGGTCGAGCTCGTGGGGGAGGTCCGGCTCGTCGACGTCCTGGGGGTCCCGTCGTCGATCCAAGCGGAGACGCCGATCTCCGAGGTCCTCCGGGAGAACCCGCCGCCGGTCCATCCGGACATGAACGTTCTCGCCGCGATCGGCGTGATGGACCAAGAGCAGACCGACGTCCTCCTCGTCTACCGCGAAGGGCATCCCCGCACGGTCGAGGGGGTCCTCACGCGCGAGCGGGTGACCCAGTTCCAGAAAGGGTCGTCGGCGACCTGGTAGCGGCGCTACGGACGCCCGCGGGGTCGGCGGAGGGCGCGATATTCCCGCTCGAGGGCGCGGCCGAACCGGGTCCAGATCCTCCGCATCTCCCGCTGCATCGCCGCCGCGCTCGGGTTCGGGCCCCCGAGCTCCGTCGCCCGACGGCGACCCCGCCATCGGAGCTCGGTCCGACCGTCCCCGAGCGCGCGCAGACGGTAGTCGAGCGTCCACGACCGGTGGTTGCCAATCGATCGGGCGGTCCAGCGCTTCGGGGGGTGGAGCGCCACGATCCCCCGTCGCCAGACCCATCCGGAGGCGGCCTCCTCCAGGTCTTCGAACACGACCTCGCGGGGGCTCCGCCGCACGATCTTCCGCCGGAAGGACGCCCCTTCGAGCTGGGGGTCCCGCTCGGAGTAGTCCGTGCACCACCGGAAGACGAAATCGAGGGGAGCGCGGAACGAACAACGGAACTCGTACCGAGCAACCGCCGTCGGCATCGCGGGGCCCATCTCCGCGGGCGTGATAGCCATCGCGGGCGGCAGTCGGATATATCCCGCGCACCGCGGGGGGGCTCATGTCGACCCGGCGCCGTTCGCCCCGCCCCCCCGCCGACCATATCCGGGCGAACCGGGACGACTGGGACCGGGAAAGCGACGCCTACGATCGTCGCTATCGCCGCGTGCTCTCGGGACCCCGGGCCTTGGCGTGGGGCCTCTGGCGGGTGCCCGAGGCCCGCCTCCGCCTCCTCGGGCCGGTCCGCGGGCGTCGGATCCTCGAGGTCGGCTGCGGCGCCGGGCGCTGGGCGCTCGCCCTTCGACGCCGAGGCGCCCGCGTGGTCGGGATCGACCTCTCCCGGGCGCAGCTGGCGCACGCCCGCCGGGAGGCCGGGCGCCGGCCGCTGCCGCTCGTCCGCGGGAATGCGGAACGGCTCCCGTTCGGCGACGCCCGTTTCGACACGCTCTTCGCGGACTGGGGCGCCTTCACGTTCGCGGACCCGGTGCGGACGATCCCCGAGGCCGCCCGCGTGCTGCGGGACGGAGGGCGGCTCGTCTTCGCGACCGCGAGCCCGCTGCGGATCGTCGCGACGGAGCGCCGCCGCTACCGCCTCGTGCGCCGGCTGATCCGGCCGTACTTCGGGCTCTCCCGTGTCCGCTGGGGGACCGGGATCGAGTTCCACCTCCCCTACGGGGAATGGATCCGCCTCTTCCGGTCGAGCGGCTTCGAGGTCGAAGCGTTGATCGAGACCCGCCCGGACGCGGGCGCCCGGAGCGCTTACCTCTCCGCGCCGGACGACCGCTGGGCCCGATCGTGGCCCGCCGAGTGCCTGTGGGCGCTCCGCCGGGCGCCGCGAGCGGCCCCGCGCGCCCGTTCGGCCCGTCGTGCCGCCCGTTCCGCGAGCGGCCGAGCGCATCGTTAAGCGGCGTCCCCCACTTGGGAGCGACCGTGGAGGAGTACGTCCGCGCGATCGAGTCGGAGATCGACCGCGCCTACGCGATCGCCACGGTGGCCCGCGCCCGCGGGATCGACCCCGAGGTCGTTCCCGAGATCCCCCGGGCGCAGGACATGGCGAGCCGCGTGGAGAAGCTCCTCGCGCATCTCGGCGTCGACGGGATCGCCGAGGAGATCCGGACCCTCGCCCGGCAGATGCCGCGCGAGGAGGTCGCCCTCACGGTCGCCCGCCGGCTCGCGTCGGACCCCGCCCGGGGCGACAGCGTGGCGCGGCGCGTCGACGCCGCGCTGCGGGTCGGCCTCGCCATCCTGACCGAGGGGATCCTCGTCGCCCCGCTCGAGGGGCTCGCCGAGGTGCATCTGGTCGATGGGGCCGAAGGGCGGTACATCGAGCTCTACTTCGCCGGCCCGATCCGCGCCGCCGGCGGGACCGCGCAGGCGCTCAGCGTCCTCCTCGCCGACATCATCCGCCAGGACCTCCACCTCGCCGCGTATCGACCGAGCCGCGAGGAGATCAGCCGCTACCAGGAGGAGATCCCGCTCTACAAGCACTTCCAGCACCTGCAGTACGTCCCCGGGCCGGAGGAGATCGCGATCGTCGTCCGGCACACCGGAGTCTGCATCTCGGGAGAGGCGACCGAAGGTGACGCCGAGGTGAGCGCCTTCCGCAACCTCCCGCGGGTGAAGACGAACGGCATCCGCGGCGGCGCCTGCCTCGTCATCGCCGAAGGGCTCTGCCAGAAGGCGTCGAAGCTCGGACGGATCGTCGACAAGCTCGGCATCGCCGGCTGGGAGTTCCTGCGCGAGCTCGGGCACGCCACCGCGAAGGAGGAGGAGGCTCCGGTGGCGAAGTACCTCGCCGACGCGGGCGTCGGGGGCCGCCCGATCCTCGCGCACCCGAACCGACCCGGGGGGTTCCGTCTCGTCTACGGGCGGGGCCGGACGACCGGCCTCGCGGCGTGCGCCGTGAACCCGGCGACGATGATCGTCCTGCGGCGGTTCGTCGCCGTCGGGACCCAGCTCAAGCTCGAGTACCCGGGGAAGGCCGCGGCGATGGGGCTGTGCGACCTGCTGGACGGGCCGCTCGTCGAGCTCACCGACGGCACGTTCACGAGCGTCGACGACGTCCCGCGGGCGCTCGAGGTCTTGCCGTCGATCCGGCGGATCGTCGACGTCGGAGAGCTCCTCGTCGCCTACGGCGAGTTCCTCGAGAACAACCGCGATCTCGTCCCGGGCGCCTACACGATCGACTGGCACGCGGAGGAGCTCCGGGCCGCCGGGGTCCCGGAGGAGGCGCCCGACGGGGGCGAGACCCTCGCGGCGGCGCTCGCGCTCGCGCGGGAGTTCGATGTGCCGCTGCACCCGCGCTGGCTCCTGTTCTGGCACGATCTCACGAGCCCCGAGATCCGCTCGCTCGCCGAGTACGTCGAGCGGAGCGGCGCGTGGCGGGACGACCGCCTCGAGCTCCCCTGGGACGATGCGTGGCGCGAGTTGCTGCTGCGCCTCGGCGTGCTCCACCGTCGGGGCCCCGAGGGCCGTCTCGTCGGCGAGCCGGACGCGAGCGCGGCGCTCGTCGCCACGCTCGGCCTCGAGGTCTCGGGGTCGCTCCTCTTGCGGCGCAGCGACCTCGATCCGGTCGATCCGGAACCGCTCGCCTACGCGAGCCGCCTCCTCGGCGCGCGGGTGCCGGCCCGCGGTCCGTCCCGCATCGGCGCGCGCGTCGGGCGCCCCGAGAAAGCCCATCAGCGCTCGATGGAGCCGAACGTCCACGCGCTGTTCCCCGTCGGAGAGGAGGGAGGACCGACGCGATCGGTCGCCGAGTCCGTCCGTCGGTGCATGCAGGGGGCGCCGGTCGTCGTCCCGCTCGGCGTGCGGGCGTGCCCGGCGTGCCACCGCAACTCCGTCTGGTCCCGCTGCGGCTGCGGCGCGCACACCGTGGCGACCGGAGAGACCGTGCAACGCCCGTTCCCGATCGCCGAGATCTGGGGCGACGCGCTCCAACGGCTCCGCCTCGCCCGGGTCCCGCAGGTCAAAGGGGTGAAGGGGCTGACGAGCTCGGGTCGGACCCCCGAGCCGATCGAGAAGGGGATCCTGCGCGCGGTCCATTCGGTCTCCGTCTACCAGGACGGGACGGCCCGCTTCGATCTCATGGACCTGCCGCTCACGCACGTCCGCCCGCGCGAGATCGGCACGCCGATCGAGCGGCTGCGCGCGCTCGGCTACGAGCGGGACTGGACCGGGGCCCCCCTCACCTCCCCGGATCAGCTCCTCGAACTGTTCCCACAGGACCTCGTGGTCGCCCGATCGTGCGGCAAGTACCTCGTCCAGATCGCCCAGTTCCTCGACGACGAGCTCCTCCACCTCTACGGGCTCGATCCGTTCTACCGGGCGCGGACCGCCGACGACCTGGTCGGGGCGATCGTCGCCGCGCTCGCGCCGCACACGTCCGGCGCCGTCGCGGGGCGCCTGATCGGCTTCAGCGACGCGGAGGGATGCTTCGCCCATCCGATCTTCCACGCCGCGAAGCGGCGGAACTGCGACGGCGACGAGGACTCGGTGACCCTGCTCCTCGACGCCCTCCTGAACTTCTCCCGCGCCTACCTCCCCGAGAGCCGCGGGGCGATGATGGACAAGCCGCTCGTCCTGACGACGCGCCTCGCCGCCACGGAGGTCGACAAGGAGGCGCACCATGTCGACGTCGGCGCCCGGTATCCGCTCGCGTTCTACCGGGCCGCCGCCCGAGGGGCGAGCGCGAAGGAGGTCGAGCCGCTCTTCGACCTGGTCGGCCACCGCCTCGAGGGGCCGCACGCGCTCGATCGGTACGGCTTCACCCACGACACCAGCGACATCGCCGCCGGCCCGGTCCGCTCGGCGTACCGCGAGCACCGTTCGATGGCCGAGCTCGTCGACGACTCGGTGACCTTGATGGCGCAGATCCGCTCCGTCGACGCGGTCGAGGCGATCGGGAGCATGCTCAACACCCACTTCCTGCCCGACGTGATGGGGAACCTGAAGAGCTTCGCGACGCAGAAGTTCCGCTGCCGCGCCTGCGGCACGAGCCACCGGCGCCCGCCGCTCCACGGGCGATGCGGGGCGACGACCCGGGGCTCGGCCCGGTGCGACGGCGAGCTCCTGCCGACGGTGTACGAGGGGATGGTCCGCAAGTACCTCGGGCTGAGCGCGCGGCTCGTCGCCACCCCCGGCATCCCTCCCTACGTCCGCCAGCGCGTGGAGATCCTCGTCCAGTCGCTCGCGACGCTCTTCCCGGGGACCCCGGAACAGACGACGCTCGAGCGGTTCGCACCGGGCGCCGCCGGGCCGGGTCCGCCGCCGCCGCACAACCCCCAAATACGCGAGGCTCGGTAGCGCGGCCGCGGGCTTGTGGGGTAGTCTGGACTATCCTGTTGGCCTTCGAAGCCAACGACCTGGGTTCGAAATCCGCCGGAGCCCCCCTCCGGCGACGGAGCTCCCAGCAAGCCCGTCCCCGCGCCGGTCGGCGCCGGCCCGCTCACGCGGTGAACCGTTGGCCCCCCCGCGTTTCGGCGGGGAGCTCGGCCCCGGTGTGGGCGAGGTAGCGGAGGATCCGTTCCGACTGCTCGGTCGTCAGCACCAAGCGGAGCGATCCGGAGCCGGTCCGCAGGCGGAGGTGCCGGCGATCGGTCCAGCGGAGATCGCTCCACGGCACGGTGACCTCGAAGATCCCCAGGGCGTAGCGGACGCCGAGGCCGTCGGCCGAGAAGCCGACGAACTGGGCGATCGGCCGCGTCTGCCGAAGCCAGAGGGTCATGGCGAAGATCGCGAGCACCCCCCCGAGGACGACCGGCTCCTCGAGCGGCCCGAGCCCGAGGTCCCCGTCGAACGAGAACGGCGACGCGGCGATCGCCCCCGTGACCGCGAGCGCCGCCGCCACGATCATCGCGAGGAAGAGCGCCGCGAGCCCGAACAGGACGATGTGGAGCCCGAGGAAGACGCGGGTCCACCCGCGATCCCCGGGGACCCACTCCATGCCCACGGGCCCCCCGCCCTCCGGCACGCCCGAGCTCCCACATGAGGGTTCGCCGACGGACGCCTCCCGCGGGGGGAGGGGGCCCGGCCCGCCCGCGGGGCGGGGGCGCAAACGAGGTGAATCCCCCGGCGTTCCGCACCGGGGGGGTGGTGGTGACGGCGCCCGTTCCGCTCCGCATCCGCGGCCCGGAGGTCGACGGAGGCGCGGAGCTCTTCTCCGCGACGACCCTCTACTTCGTCGGAGAGCTCGTCGACCGCTTCGCGGCCCGGCGCGCGGAGCTGCTCGCGCGACGTCCCGAGTTCCACGAGCGCCTGCGGGCCGGCGCGCGCCCGGATTTCCCGCCGGAGAGCCGGTCGATCCGGGACTCGGAGTGGCGCGTCGCCCCGCCCCCCGCCGAGCTCCTCGACCGTCGGGTCGAGATCACCGGTCCGCCGGAGCGGCGCATGATCCTGCACGCGCTCAACTCGGGCGCCCGCGTCTACATGGCCGACTTCGAGGACGCCCACGCCCCGACGTGGGCCGCGACGCTGCGCGGCCAGGCGAACCTCGTCGACGCGGTCCGCGAGCGGATCGAGCACCGCGGCCGCGACGGAACGACGTTGACGCTCCGCCACCCGCACGCCGCCCTCTTCGTGCGCCCCCGCGGCTGGCATCTCGAGGAGCGCCACGTCGAGCGCGACGGGCACCCGATCCCCGCGAGCCTGTTCGATTTTGGGGTCTACTTCGCCGCCAACGCGCGCGAGCTCGTGCGTCGCGGCCACGGGGTCTACCTCTACCTGCCGAAGCTCGAACACGCCGCGGAGGCGGAGCTCTGGGCGGAGGTCTTCCGCTGGTCGGAGGACCGCACGGGGCTTCCCCGCGGCACGATCCGGGCGACGGCGCTCATCGAGACGCTTCCCGCCGTCTTCGAGGCGGAGGAGATCCTCTACGCCCTCCGGACCCACTCGGCCGGGCTCAACAGCGGGCGCTGGGACTACATCTTCAGCTTCCTCAAGGAGTTCCGCGACGACCCGGCGGCGATCTTCCCGGATCGCGCCGGCCTGACCATGGACCGCCCGTTCCTGGCCGCGTACGACCGCCACCTGGTCCGGGTCGCCCACCGGCGGGGTGCCCACGCGATCGGCGGGATGGCCCCGCAGATCCCGATCAAGGACGATCCGGCCGAGAACGAGCGCGCGATGGCGCTGGTCCGCGCCGACAAGGAGCGGGAGGTCGCCCTCGGCCACGACGGGACCTGGGTCGCGCATCCGGGGCTCGTCCCGCTCGCGACGGAGATCTTCGATCGCGGCATGCCCACGCCCCACCAGATCGATCGGGCCCCCGCGCTCGCCCCGGTCCGCGCCGAGGAGCTCCTCGCGATCCCGGCCGGAGCCGTCACCGACGTCGGGATCCGGACGAACGCGCACGTGGCGCTCGGCTACCTCGAATCGTGGTTGCGCGGCATCGGATGCGTCCCGATCGACCATCGGATGGAGGACGCCGCGACCGTCGAGATCTCCCGCACCCAGCTCTGGCAGTGGGTCCACCGGGGGGCGCCGCTCGCGTCGGGCGGCCGGGTCGATCTCGCGCGCGTCCGAGCGGCGCTGGGGGACGAAGCGGACCGTCTCGCGGCCCAGCGGCGAGCGGCGGGGGCTCCTCGAGGAAATGGTCGCCGACCCCGCATGCCGAGAGTATTTCACTCCCCGTGCCTACGAGATGCTCGCCGCCCGGGACGGGGCCGGAGCCGAAGATGAAGGATCTTAGCGAGCTGGCGCAGGACTGGTCGAAGGCGGCCCGCTGGAAGCGCACGCTCCGCCCGTACCGCCCCGAGGACGTCGCCCGCCTGCGGGGATCGGTGCGGATCGAGCACACGCTCGCCACGCTCGGCGCCGAGCGCCTCTGGCACCTCCTCGAAACGACCGACTTCGTGCCGGCGCTGGGGGCGATGAACGGCAGCCAGGCCGTCCAGATGGTGCAAGCGGGGCTCCTCGCGATCTACGCCAGCGGCTGGCAGGTCGCCGCCGACGCGAACGACGCCGGCCAGACGTACCCCGACCAGAGCCTCTACCCGGCGCTCAGCATGCCGACGCTCGTCCGCCGGATCAACAACGCCTTCCGTCGCCAGGACGAGAAGCAGCACGCGGCGGGCTCCTCCGAGATCTCCTGGTTCGCCCCGATCGTCGCGGACGCCGAGGCCGGCTTCGGCGGGACGCTCAACGTCTTCGAGCTGACGAAAGCGCTCATCGAGGCCGGCGCCGCGGGGCTCCACCTCGAGGATCAGCTCGCGAGCGTGAAGAAGTGCGGCCACATGGGCGGCAAGGTCCTCGTCCCGACGCGGGAGTTCAACCAGAAGCTCTGGGCGGCGCGGCTCGCCGCCGACATCCTGGACGTGCCGACGGTCCTGATCGCGCGGACCGACGCCCACAGCGCGAAGCTCCTCACGAGCGACGTCGATCCCCGGGACCAGGAGTTCATCACCGGCGAGCGGACGACCGAGGGGTTCTACGCCGTCCGCAGCGGCATCGAGGCGGCGATCGCCCGCGGGATCTCGTACGCGCCGTACGCCGACATGCTCTGGTTCGAAACCGCCGGCCCCGATCTGGACGAGGCCCGCGCGTTCGCCGACGCCGTCCACGCGAAGCACCCCGGCAAGCTCCTCGCCTACAACCTCTCGCCGTCGTTCAACTGGCGGCGGAAGCTCGGGGAGCGGGAGATCGAGCGGTTCCAGCGGGATCTCGCCGGCCTCGGCTACAAGTTCCAGTTCGTGACGCTGGCCGGCTTCCACGCCGTCAACCACTCGGCGTTCCGCCTCGCGATGGATTACCGGGCCCGCGGGATGCTCGCCTACTCCGACCTCCAGGAGGAGGAGTTCGCCGCCGAGGAGCACGGCTACCGGGCCGTCAAGCACCAGAGCTTCGTCGGGACCGACTACTTCGACGACGTCGCCCAGGTCCTCTCGGGAGGGCTCACCTCGACGCTCGCGCTCGGGGAATCGACCGAGGCCGAGCAGTTCGGCCAGGGCGGCGCGGCCCCCCCGCCGGCGACGGGCGAACGGGCCAAGGGCGGCGCGACGCGCGCGTCCCGGGGCCGCTCGAGCCCGTAGGCCGGTCTCAGCGGAAGTACCCCGGGTTCTGCGGCGCCTTCTCGGCCCGCTTCTCCTCTTCGGCCTTCGCCTCGAGGATGTCGACCGCCCAGAGGGCGGCGGTCGCGATCAGGCGGGTCCGCCCCGCCTCCTCGCCCGGACCTTCGAGCTCGACCGCGAGGACGTTGTCGCCGCCGATGCTGACGAGGCCCCGGTAGGTCCCCACGGAGACGAGCCCCGCCTCCTCCGCGCCGGCGGAGAGGACGCGGACCCGCGAGCCGACGGTCAGCGTGGGCGGCCGCCGGTCCTTCTCGAGGGAGGCGCCGGGGGCCGTCATCGGCCCCCGCCGCGCGCGGCGACGCGGGCGGCGCTCTTCGCGACGGGCGCCGCCACCGCCCCCGCGTCGATCAGGCTCTGCAAGTGGTTCACGGTCTCCCGGTAGCGCTTGAGGGCGTTCTGGGCGTGCGCTTCGGTGAAATCCCAGGCGCGCGCGAGGTTGCCGTAGCGGATCCGGTAGCCCTTGCGACCGCGTCCATCGCTCGCCGTGCCGACCTCCTCGAGGAGGTCGAGCGACTTGAGCTTGTTGATGTGCCGGTAGAGGGTCGGCTTCGACGTCGCGAGCACGGCGACGAGCTCGTCGATGTACCAGGCGCGCGTCGGTTCCCCGAGCAGGCAGC
>JAJZMW010000125.1 GCA_021848165.1 Thermoplasmata archaeon | reverse complement strand
GAGCCGAAAGGCCGCGGCGAACGTCGGCATCAGAGCAACTTGCGGAAGAGCAGCTTGTCCTCGAGGCTGCCCTCGAGCTTGAGGCGGCCCGTGACGAGCGCCTTCATCGGCCCGATCTCCTTCGCGATCAGACCGCGGAAGGTCGCCTCGTCGGTCCGGATCGTCACGTCGGCCCGCTCGGGGGCGGGGCCGCGGAGGTTCTCGAGCCGTCCGCCGCGCAGGTCGACCGCGTAGCTTCCTTCCTCGCCGAGGCGCACGGCGATCGTGCGCTCGAGGCCGGCGAGATCGCGCCGGAGGTGGGGGGTCCGTTCCGCGTGCTGGTTGAATCGTTCGACGATCCCGGCGATCAGGGTCTCGATCTCGGCGCTCATGGGGCGAAGTCGTCCAACGTTCGATCGGGTCGCGCGAGGATAAGCCTTTGCGACGGCGCCCAGCTGCGTCGGAGCACCCCCGCCAGCGAGCCGGGATCGAGCGCCCACCGGGCGCGGACGAAGCGCACCGTCCGAGGATCGGACGGGTACCCGCTTCCGATCGGCTCCCCGAGGCGGCGCGCGAGATCCCCGAGGGCCCGATCCCGCTCGACCTTCGCGACGATCGAGGCGGCGGCCACGACCGGGTCGTCGCGGTCCATCTTGTGACGCGAGCGCACCGGGCCTTCCCGCCCCGACAGACGCCGGACGGTCCGGCCGAACCGGCGGGCGTCGACGTCGCAGGCGTCCACGCGGGTCTCGGTCGGTCGCGCGGCACGAACGAGCGACGCGAACGCCTCGGCCTCGAGCCGATTGAGTTCGTTCCGTGCGACCCTCGGATCGATCTGATCCGGCGCGAGCGCGACCCGCAGGGGCGTCCCGACCTCGGCGAGCTTCTCGTAGATCGCCTCGCGCCGGCGCGGAGCGAGGGCCTTCGAGTCCTTCACCCCCAGCTCCCGGAGGAGCGGCACTCGGTCGGCGGCGACCAAGAAGCCGCCGACCACGAGCGGGCCAAGCCAGGACCCTCGCCCGGCTTCGTCGATCCCCAAGATCCGGTCCACGCGGCCCCCCGCGGGGCGCAGCCGACGTCGGCTAAAGAATCGATGGCACGAACAAGCGATAAGGGCGGGAGCCCTCGCGGATCGCCGATGACGTTCCACGGTCTCATCGTTCCCCTTCCGACGATCTTCGACGCGCGCGGCGAGGTCGACGCCGCCGCCACCGCGGCGTTCGCGCGCGGGGTCCAGGAGGGCGGCGCCGACCGCCTCTTCCCGCTCGGATCGCTCGGCGAGTTCGCGTCGCTGACCCGGGACGAGCGACGCGCCGTGATCTCCGGGATCGTCGAGGTCAGCGGCGCGCGCCGCTCCGTGTGGGTCGGGACGGGAGCCCCGTCGACCCGCGAGGCCGTGGCGCTCGCCACCGAGGCGGAGCGCGCGGGGGCCTCGGCGCTCGTCGTCGTGCCGCCGTACTACCTCCACCCCACGGACCTCTCGATCGACCGCTACTATCGGGAGATCCACGCCTCGGTCGAGATCCCGATTTACGCCTACAACATCCCCTCGCTCGTCGGCTACCCGCTCGACCCGGCGCTCGTCGGGCGGCTCGCGCAGGACGGGGTGCTCTCCGGGATCAAGGATACCTCGGCCTCCCTCCCGAGCCTGCGCGGCTTCCTGGGATGCGGACCGAGCGGGTTCGAGGTCGTTCCGGGCGACGACGTCCTCGCCGCCCCCGCCATCGGCCTCGGCGCCGCGGGGGCGGTGATGGGCCTCGCGAACGTGCTCCCTCGCCTCGCCGCCGCGCTCGTCGCCGCCGCCCACCGCGGGGACGCGTCGGCGACCGAACGCCTGCACGAGCTCGTCGAAGGGCTCGCCTTCGTCGTGGCGGGGGGCCCGTTCCCGTCGGCCGGCAAGTTCCTCGCGGCTCACCTCCGAGGGGCTCCCGCCGGCTACCGGAGCCCGTACGACGCGTTGACCCCCGCGGAAGAGCGCCGGGTCCTCGATCGCTGGTCCGTCTGGGAGGCTCGGCTGCGGGAGTTCCGATAGACGATGCGCGCGCTGGTCGTGAAACCCCCGCTCCCGGGCAGCGCGGTGGTCGACGTTCCCGCCCCCGTCCTCGGCCCGGGGGAGGTCCGCGTGGGCCTGATCGAGTGCGGGGTCTGCGGCACCGACCACGACATCGCCGCCGGCAAGTACGGCCGCGCCCCGGCCGGGGCCGACCATCTCATCCTCGGTCACGAGAACCTCGGCCGCGTCCGCGAGGTCGGATCGGGGGTCGTCGGGTTCGCGGCGGGGGACCTCGTCGTCGCCACCGTCCGCCGCGGATGCGGGCAATGCCGGTTCTGCGCGGTCAATCGGTCGGACTGCTGCGCGACGGGTCTCTACACCGAACGCGGGATCCTCGGTCGCGACGGCTACATCGCCGAGGAGTACGTCGAGCGGCCCGACTACCTCGTCCGGGTGCCCGAAGCGTTGCGACCGTTCGCCGTCCTCATGGAACCGCTCAGCGTCGTCGAGAAGGCGATCGCCTCCGGCCGGACG
>JAJZMW010000068.1 GCA_021848165.1 Thermoplasmata archaeon | reverse complement strand
GGGGTAGACACCGCCGCTCGCGCGGCCGCGATTGACGTAGCGGGGTACACGATCGCGGTCCTCGGCACGCCCCTTTCCCGAGTGAACCCTCCGTCAAACGCGGGACTTCAGCGCAGGATCATGCTCGATCAGATGGCGATCACCCAATTCTCGGAACGGGACCCGGTTCTTCCCGCCAACTTTGTCATCCGAAATCGTACCATGGCGTTGATCGCGGACGCCTCCGTGATCATCGAGAGCGGCGACTCCGGCGGCTCGTTGAGCCAGGGGTGGGAGACGCTGCGGCTGGGGCGACCATTGTTCGTTCACGACAGGATATTCGAGAAGCCGTCGCTTACATGGCCGAACAAGATGGCCAGGTATGGTGCGATTCGGTTTAGGGAACCCTCGGACATCTTAGACATCCTTCCCAATGCGATGCCGGGCCCGGAGCTTGCCGTCCTTGCTCTCGAAACCCCTTGAGTTCGGCGCACTCCTCGCCTATGCCCCTCGCCCCGACGAGGTCGTTCCGGCGCTGCAGGCCGAAGCCCGTCGGTCACGAGACCTCGTCCTGGGGCTCAAGGCTGGGCATACCTTCGGGGACCCTCCCCGCACGGTAGCCGCCCGCATCGCCCTCTATCTCAGGTCTGCCCCTAGCTCCTCGGAGATTCTGGCCGGCCTCCTCCGACCATCCGCGACGCTCGTTCCAATCCCCCGGAGCACCCTTCTCACAAGAGGGGCCCTCTGGGTCCCGGAACAACTGGCCCAGGAGCTCGCCAAAGCGGGGTTTGGCAAGGTGGTGGCTACGCTCCTTGAACGAACCGCGCCGATTCCCAAAGCGGCGACAAGCCTTTCCGCGGAACGGCCGACAGCCCGCCGAAACTATGAGACGCTGGGCGTGCGAAGGGCGCTCGAGCCACCGAGCGAGCTCCTGCTCGTGGACGATGTCGTGACCGCCGGGGCGACCCTCCTTGGCTCGGCTTCTCGCCTTCGCGAAGCGTACCCGGACATACCCATCCGGGCCTTCGCCGCGGCAAGGACCGTCAGTCTAGCGTCTCGATTTCGCACGACGGTTGAACCCGTGGTTGGAACTATCGCCCTCCGTCCCGACGGCAGGACCCAGCGCGATCCGTAGGGGGGTTGACCGGCGTTGACGGCCGACGGGCCGGGGTGAAATCAGAACGGCTCGAAACGGCCCCGTTGCGGCGCATCGATTCCAGGTCCCCCCACGCGGGTACGCTTATCTTTCCCCGCATCCGTCGGAGCGCTCGATGGCGTCGACGCCGAACGCGAGCGCCACGCTCGCCCATCCGGCCACCGAGGAGTTCCGGCGCGCCGCCGAGGTCCTCGGGCGCGTGGGGCTCACCCAGTACGAGGCCCGCGCCTACATCGCGCTGGTCGGGCGCGGGCTCGGCGACGCGGCGACGATCGCGCAGTCCGCGGGGATCCCCCGGACGAGCGCCTACAAGGTCCTCGAGTCGCTCGCCGAGAAGGGGTACGCCAAGGCGACGGGAGGCAAGCCGATCCTCTTCCGGCCGACCCCGCCGCTCGACGTCGCCGAGACCCTCAAGGGGGCGATCCAGGAGGTCTTCGAGGCGCTCGCCGAGCTGCACCGGGAGGTCGCCGAGCACGGGGAGCCGCAGCTCGTCTACCTGCTCAGCGGCCGATCGAAGGTCCTCGCGAAGATCGGCGAGCTCCTCGATCAGTCGACCAAGACGTTCATCCTGACGACGCCCCGGCTCAGCGAGATCCGGGACGATCTCGACAAGAAGGTCCAGCACGCGATCAAGCGGGGCGTCGCGGTGACGTTCGTGACCGCGCCGCTCCAGCGGGTCCCGGACGGGGTGCAGGCCGTCAGCCGGGAGAACCTGATGGCGACCGAGGTCCTCGCCGACGACCAGCACGCCCTCCTCGCCGCGCCGGGGCTCGAAGCGTGCGGCTTCACCGACAACCCGATCCTCACCGCGCATCTCCAGCAGTTCCTCGAGATCATCCTCGACCGCGAGCCGACCAAGCCGACGACCGCCTGATCGTGGCCGCGCGCCGGCCGTCCCCCAGCGATCGGGTGCGCGCGATCGTCGCGCGGGAGGCCGGTCCCGAGGTGGCGGCCCGCCTCCCGCGCGGCTACCATCGGATGGGGCGGGTCCTGCTCCTCCGCCTCCCGCCCGGGCTCGAGGCGCACGACGCGACGATCGGGTCGGCCTGGCAGCGGTCGCTGGGCGTCGCCACGGTCCTCGCCCAGGTGGGCCCGATCGACGGGGAGGCGCGACGGCCCCGGCTCCGCCGTCTCGCCGGGACGGAGACGACGACCGAAGTGATCGAGCACGGGATCCGGTACCGCTTCGACGCCGCCGAGACGATGTTCGCGACCGGCAACCGCACCGAGCGTCAGCGGATCGCGACGCTCGTCCGCCCCGGCGAAACGGTCGCCGACCTCTTCGCGGGGATCGGATACTTCGCCGTCCCGATCGCCGCGCGCGCCCGGCCCGCCCGCTTGGTCGCGGTGGAGAAGAACCCGGCGGCGCACCGCTACCTCGTCCAGAATCTCGCCCCGTACGCCGCTCGGGTGCCGGTCGAGGCCGTGCTCGGGGACAACCGGACGGTGGATCTCCCCCGGGCGGCGTTCGATCGACTGCTGCTCGGCTACCTCCCCCGTTCGGACCCGTGGATCCCCCGCGCGCTCGCGCTGGCCAGGCCCGAAGGGGCGTGGCTGCATGTCCACCGCGTCGCCGACGCGCGCGCGCCGCTCGCCGTGTCGGCCGCGATGGTCGCGCGCGAGATCGAGGAGGCGGGCGCCGCGGTCGTGGGCGCCGGGACGGCCCGCGAGGTTAAGCCCTACGGGCCGGGCCGACGGCACGTCGTCGTCGACGTCTACGCTCGGCCGGGTCGCTCGTAGCGGCGAGCTCACGCCGCTCGCGCGGCGGGAGCGCGCAGCGCCCGCATCGCGGCCGGGAACGCCGTAGCGAACCGCTCGATGTCCGCCGCCGGGTTGGAGAAGGAGACCCGCACGAAGCGGTGGCCGAAGTTCTTCGACACGTAGCCGCCGGCCCGCACGAAGACGCCGTGGCGGAGCAGCATCTCCCGCTGGAGCGCTTCCGGGGTCACGCCCGTCGCGGCGATGTCGATGACGAACATGTTCGCCTGGCTCGGGAAGACCGGCAGCCGCGTCCCCTCGACCCCGGCGACGACCTCGCGGATCCGCTCGCCGTTCGTCCGCGTCTGGCGCCGGACCGCGTCGAGCCAGGACCCCTTGGTGCGGAGGGCCGCCCGGGCGGCCCACTGGGCGACGACGTCGACCCCGAGATCGTTCGTGTGGAACCGGGCGATCTCGTTCGCGAGCTTCGGTGCTGCGGCGACCCCGCCGAGGCGCATGCCGGCGAGCCCGCAGTTCTTCGAGACCGACCACACGGTGATCGTCTCCTCGGGGGCGAACTCGCGGGCGAGCGTGTGGTGGTCCGGAAAGTCGCGGTAGGTGACGTCGTCCAGGAGGAGCAGGTGGCGGTCGTGGGCGATCTCCGCGAGCGCCTTGACCTCCTCCCGGGAATAGCCGCTCCCGAGCGGGTTGAGCGGATCGATCAGGAGGAGCATCCGGGTCTTCGGGCCGATCGCCTCCTGGACGCGCTCGGCGCTCAGCCGGTACGGGGGCTCGTAGATCGGAAGCGCCTCCACGCGGGCCCCGGCGAGCTCCGCGAACCGGTGGATGATCGGGTAGCCGGGGTCGGTGCTGATCAGGACGTCGCCCGGGGCGAAGAACGCCCGCTCGAGCATGTAGAGCGCTTCGGTGCCGCCGGCGGTGAGGATCACGGGATCGTCGGCCGCGAGGTGGAGGTCGCCGCGGACGAGGTCGAGGAGCTCGGGATCCCCTTTCCCGGGCGGGTACATCGTGTAGCGGCGCTCGGCGATCGCCTGGAGCATCGCGGGCTCGACGACCTCCCGCGGGACCAGGTGGTTCGTGTTCTGACACATCCAGGCGATGTCCCGAAAGTGCGTGTGGCCGTACGCGAACGCGTCGAACGGGGGGTCGGGCATGCCGTCCCCGAACGGTCCCTCGCGACCCTTAACCCCTTTGGGCCCCGGCCGGGCCGGCTTGCGCGAGGAAGGTGGTGACGATCCCCATCGACTGCGGCTTCGCGGCGACGCGCGCGAACCCGGCCGTGCGGAGGCGCTCGAGGATCCCCGCCGGCGGCGGCAGGGACCGCAGCGATTCGGGGAGGTAGCGGTACGGTCCCTCGCTCCCGACGGCCGCCCCCATCCACGGGACGACCCGGTCGAAGTACGCGTGGAACAGCTCGCGGACGAGGCGCGAGCCCGGCTCGGTGATCTCGAGCGTGAGGGAGACCCCGCCCGGGCGCAGGACCCGGCGGATCTCCCGGAGCGCCGTCGGAAGGTCGGCGAAGTTCCGTAGGACGAAGGCGTTCGTGACGAGGTCGAACGACCCGTCGGCGAACGGGAGGCGCAGGCCGTTCGCGCGGCCCAGGTCGATGCGGCCGAGCTCCGGGGCGCGCGCGTGACGGACCCGGACCCGCGCCAGCATCGCGGCGGTGAAGTCGGCGGCGACGACCCGGCTCGCGGGAAAGTGGCGCGCGACGAGAACGGCGAGGTCGCCGGTCCCGCACCCGAGGTCGAGCGCTCGTCGGACCGGCCCGCTCCCGCGGAACCGATCGAGGTCCCAGAGAGCGCGAGGTCGCCAGAGGAAGTCGTTCCCCATCGACGCGAGATGGTCGAACCCGTCGTACCCGCGGGCGATGTGCGTGAACATCCGCTGGACGTCCCGCTCGAAGGCGGGGGCCCCCCGTGCCGGGTACGGCGAGCCGTCCGGCGCCCGGCGATCGGAGGCCGCCCCGCCCGACATCGCGCGGATGCGAGCGCGGCCTCGGGGATAACGGTGCGCGGGCGCCCCGCCCGGGCGCCGTAAGGGTTATCTAACGCGCCCCGGGTCGATGCGTTCGGATGCACGGTGACGACGCCGACCTCGACCTCGGCCCCCGACCCCGATCGGTCGCCGACCTGCCGCTCCCCCGCCGCCTCGCCTTCTGGGGGTTCGCGGGCCTCCTGATCGTCGGCGTCCTGTTCTACCTCTGGTGGGGGCTCTCCTTCGGGGTCTGGCTCGACAACGGCGTCTACGCGGTCGTGATCGTGCTCGTCCTCTTCGGCCTCGCGGGGATGTGGCTGATGATGCCGAACCCGCCGGCCCCCGCCGATCTGCCCCCGCACTGACGGGCGCCGCGGCGCCGGAGCCTCGCGGACGGCGTCTAGACCGGTCGGCCCGCGAGCGCCCAACGGACGTTCTCGGGACGGCCGCACGCGACGCACGGTCCGATCGGGGGGAGCGGCAGCGGGATCTCTCCCTCGGGGGTCCCGAGCAGCGAACCATCGACCGCCTCTTCGATCCGGTGGCCGCACGCCTCCTCTCCGCACCAGGCGACGACCCGGACCCGGGTCGACCCGCGGAGGTCGGCGAGGTTCCCCGCGACCTCGAAGGCGGCGCGGAACCGTTCGTCCGCCTCTTCGAGGAGCCGCCGGTCGATCGCTTCGAGCGCCCGGTCGACGCCCTCCTCGAGGGTGAGCAGGGGGATCTGGCCCTTCGACCCGCGTCGATCGGTGAACGCGACGCTCGACCCCGCTGCCTCCCGGCGGCCGATCTCGATCCGCAGAGGGACGCCGGCGAGCTCCCAGCGATAGTACTTTGCCCCCGGGCGCTCGTCGCTCGCGTCGACCCGCACCCGGAGCCCGTGCTGGGATAGGCGGTGGGCCACGGCGGTGGCGAGCTCGGCCGGATCGGCCCCCCCATCGCCGCGGCCGGGGATCGGCACGATCACGACCTGGATCGGGGCGAGGGAGCTCGGGAACGTCGCTCCTTTCTGATCGCCGTGGACCGCCACGATCGCCCCGATCAGACGCTCCGAGAGCCCGAACGTCGTTTGGTGCGCGTAGGCCTGCTGGCCGTCCGCGGTCTCGAAGCGGATCCCGTACGGCCGCGAGAAGTTCTCGCGATAGTGGTGGATGCTGCCGATCTGGAGCGTCCGTCCCTCCCCGAGCGGGATGTCGAGCGCGATCGAGTAGTGGGCTCCCGCAAACTTGTCCCAGTCGGGCCGTCGGACGGCGATGTACGGGAGGCGGAACGCCGCCGCCATCGCGCGGAAGGCGCCGAGGTTGCTCGCGACGCGCTCCGTGGCGAGCGGTTCCGTCGCCTGGCAGGTGTGCTCCTCGAAGAAGTGGATCTCCCGGACGCGCAGGAACGGCCGCGTCGTCTTCGTCTCGTAGCGGAAGGTGTTCACGATCTGGTAGACGTTCAGGGGAAGGTCCTTGTGCGAGCGGATCCAGATGGCGAAGATCGGGTACATCGCCGTCTCGCTCGTCGGGCGGAGGACGAGGGGGATGTCGAGCGGGGTGGACCCCCCCCTTGGTCACCCAGTAGACCTCCGACGAGAACCCCTTGATGTGGTCGGCCTCCTTCTGGAACTCCGTCTCGGGGATGAGCGTCGGGAACTCGACCGGGACCGAGCCGGTCGCCTCGATCTCCCGGATCATGATCTCGTCGAGGCGGCGGCGGACCTGGAACCCGTACGGGGTCCAGACGTTCATCCCCTTGACGCCGTAGCGCTTGTCCGTGAGGTTCGCCGCCTCGACGACCTCGAGGTACCAGTCCATGAAGCGGGTCGCCTTGTCGGGGAGCTCGACCATCGTCGGACCGGAGCCGCCCACGGGGGTCCCGGCGGTATAAGGATGCTCCCGCCCGCTCTCCGCGCCGCGGGGGAGGGCCGCCCCCGCCGGACGGGGGGGGGGGTCGGTCCGAGCGGGGTCGCGCCGGTCGACGCGAGAGATTAAGTCGGGGGGCCGACTTGGATGCTCGCATGCGGCTCGTGGTGTGCGTCGACCGCGACGACGACCTCGGCCGCAAGGCCGGTGTCGCGGGGCCGGTGCTCGGCCGCGCCAACGTCATCGAGGCGGCGACGAAGCTCGCGATCGCGGACCCCGAGGACGCCGACACGAACGCGATGTTCGCCGCGGTGAACCTCTTCGACGAGATCCGCGCCGCCGGCCAGGAGGCGGAGGTCTGCGTGCTGACCGGCGCGGCGAAGGTCGGTCGCCTCTCCGATCAGAAGGTCGCCGAGCAGTTCGATCGGGTCCTGCAGCGGATCAAGGTCGACAGCGCGCACCTCGTGAGCGACGGCGCGGAGGACGAGTTCCTCTTCCCGATCCTCGGCTCGCGGATCCACATCGACGGCGTCCACCGGGTCTACATCCGGCAGAGCGCCAACCTCGAGTCGACGTACTTCCTGATCGTGCGGGCCCTCAAGGACCCGAAGCTCCGCGCGAAGACGATCCTCCCGTTCGCGCTCGTGCTCCTGATCCTCGGCCTGAGCGCCTGGGCCGGCTTCCTCGTCTACGGCGTCATCGGGCTCGCGGTCCTGCTCGGCGTCTACCTCCTCTTCTGGACGTTCGACATCGACAGCGCGATCATCGACTCGCTCCGCTCCGCGTCGACCGACGTCCGGCAAGGGTCGGTCGCGTTCGGCTTCGGGATCTTCGCGCTCGGGCTCGTCGGCGTCGGGTTCCTCTCGGGCTACAAGGCGCTCGGCGCGAACACCGCGCCGCTCAACGAGTTCCTCGCCTTCCTCAACGCGGGGATCTTCTACTGGATCACCGGCGCCCTCGTCTGGGAGATCGGGCGGGCGCTGCGCCGCTACCTGACCCGCAACCGGTGGCCCCGGAGCTTCGTCGTCGCGACGACCTCGATCCTCGGGGTCGGCTTCCTGAGCTACGGCATCGTCTCCTTGCTCGAGTACCTGCAAGGGATCGGCGGCCTCACGTTCCGGGGCCTCCCGACCCTCCCGATGACGATCGTCGTCATCGGGGCCGGGATGGCGCTCGAGATCGTCGCGGGGATCCTCCAGCAACGGTTCCGGGCGAGCGTCGGACCGTCGGCGTCGGCCGACTCGGCGTCGAGCTAGTCCCGGCGACCGGGGCGGGGGCCGCCGATCACTTCGGCGCGAGGAGTCCCATCCGGCGCACGCGGTCGAGGTCGGCCGCGCTCACCGGCCAGCCGCAGCGGCGCTCGAGGGTCGCGCGCACGGCGGCCGGCGCCGCGTCGATCGCGGCGGCCCGACCGGCGAGGTTCGCGAGGTCCTCCCAGTAGTTCCAGGGGAAGACGACCCACACCCACGCCTCCTTCGGGATCTCCTCCGCGTAGTAGTTCGGGACCAGCTTCGAGTGCGTGATGTGGAGGAAGGCGGCGGTCTCCGCGCGCGCCGGGCGGCGCTCCTGGACCCATCGGAGGGCGAGCTCGAGGCTCTCCCCGGTGTCGGTGATGTCGTCGACGATGAGGACCTTCTGCCCGTCGACCGGGCCGCTGAGCCCCTCGGCGACCTCCGCGTGCCCGCTCGGCGTCGCGGTGACCCCCCAGTGCTGCGCGCGGAGCGAGACGAGGCGCTTGACGCCGAGCCGGTCGGCGAGGAGGCGGGCCGGCACCCAGCCGCCGCGCGTCAGCCCGACGATCGTCTCGGGGAGGGCCTCCGCGGCGCGGACCTTCTCGGCGATCCGGTCGGCCCAGGCGTCGACGTCGCTCCAGCTCGCGATGCGGCAGCGCGGGAAGTCGACCATCCGGGCGGGGACCCTTACGGGTAGAACCCGCGGATGCGGATCGCGTCGACCACGCGCTGGATCGCGAGCACGTAGGCCGCGGTCCGGTTGTGGATCTGGTGCTCCTTCGCCTTCTTGCGCATGTCGGCGTAGGAGGTCGTCATCACGCGCTCGAGGCGCTGGTTGACCTCATCGAGGGTCCAGAAGAACCCCTGGATGTCCTGCGCCCACTCGAAGTAGCTGACCGTGACGCCGCCCGCGTTCGCGAGGATGTCCGGGAGGACGGTGATCCCCTTCTGGAAGAAGATCGTGTCCGCCTCGGGGAGGGTCGGGCCGTTCGCCGCCTCGGCGACGATCTTCGCGCGGACCCGGTCGGCGTTCTTCTTCGTGAGCTGGTTCTCGAGCGCGGCGGGGACGAGGACATCGCACGGCAGCTCGAGGATCTCCTCGTTCGAGACCGCCTTCGCGCCCGGGAAGCCGACGACCGAGCCGGTCTTCTTCTTGTGCTCCTCGACCGCGTGGGGGTTGAACCCGTCGGGGTTCACGATCCCGCCCTTGCTGTCCGAGACGGCGATGATCTTCGCGCCCTGCTCGTCGTGGAGAAGGTTCGCGACGACGCTGCCCGCGTTGCCGAACCCCTGGACCGCGACGCTCGCTCCCTTGACCTTGAACCCCAGCTCGTGCGCCGCCTCGCGGATGACGTAGGAGCAGCCGCGGCCGGTCGCTTCGCCGCGCCCCTCGCTGCCGCCGATGCTGATCGGCTTGCCCGTGACCACGCCCGGGACCGAGTAGCCCTTCTGCATCGAATAGGTGTCCATGATCCAGGCCATCGTCTGGGAGTCGGTGTAGACGTCCGGCGCCGGGATATCGATCTCCGGCCCGATGATCGGCGCGATCTCGCTCGCGAAGCGGCGCGTCAGGCGCTCGGTCTCCGCGAGGCTCAGGTGCTTCGGGTCGCAGATGATGCCGCCCTTCGCTCCCCCGTAGGGGATGTTGACGACGGCGCACTTCCACGTCATCCAGGCCGCGAGCGCGCGGACCTCGTCGAGCGTGACCTGCGGGTGGTAGCGGATGCCGCCCTTCGTGGGGCCGCGGGCCATGTTGTACTGGACGCGGTAGCCGGTGTAGACGCGGAACGACCCGTCGTCCATCCGGACCGGGAAGTTGACGGTCAGCTCCCGCTTCGGGCTCTTGAGGACCTCGCGCATCCCCCCGTTGAGGTGGAGGAGGTCGGCGACGATGTCGATCTGACGCTTCGCGGTCTCGAACGGATTGACGGCGGGAGATTGCTCGCTCATGGTCATGCGTCCCGGGGGGACGGCGCGCCGAGCCGCCGTGCAATACTTGAACCTGACGTCAGGGGTGCTACGGCCTAGCAACGCGAGCCCTTTGCCGCGGCCCGGCCGAGAGGCCCGCCGCGGCGAACGGCTGCCAACCGCCGCGTCCGAGCCGACGAGGAACCCCTCCGATCCGGATCGTCACCCCTCGGCCCGCCCGCACCCGCCCGATCTCGGTCGCGATCCGTCCCGGGATCCGGCCCGCCCGGGGCGGAACGGCCGCGAAAAGCTCGTAATCCCCCCCAAAGCAGGCGGTCGCGAGCCAGGCGGGATCCGTCGGTCGGGGTCGCCCCAGGCCGGGATCCCACGGAATCCGGGCGGCGTCCAGTTCGAGCGCGACCCCGCTCGCCTCCGCCAGCAGATGCGCCGACTCGGCGAGCCCGTCCGACGTGTCCATCATCGCGTGCGCCCGGGTGGCGAGCCATCGGCCCTCCGCGAGCCGCGGCTCGACCGAGAGCAACCGGGCGAGATCGGAAGGCCGGGGGACCCCGCGGCGCCGTTGGAGCCGGTCGTACGCCGCGCCTCCGCGCCCGACCGTACCGGTGACGACGATCCGGTCGCCGGGCCGCGCGGCCCGGCGCGGCACGAGATGCCGGGGATCCGCCCAGCCGACGACGGTCCCCACGATCGCCCGCCGGGAGGACGGCTTCGTGTCCCCGCCGACGATCGTCGTGCCGGCCCGCTTCGCCTCGGCCGCCGCGCCCCGGATCAGGCGTTGCGCCCAATCGACCGGGGTCTCCGGGGGGAGGAGGAGGGCGAGCAGCACGCCCGCCGGCGCGGCGCCTTTCGCGGCGAGGTCGGAGAGGTTCACCGCGACGGCCGCGCGGCCAACGAGCTCGGGCGGCGACCCCGGCAAGAAGTGGGTCCCCTCGACCAGCGAGTCGGTGGAGAGGACCGCGACCGCCCCCGGCGGGACCCGGAGCGCGGCGGCGTCGTCGCCGAGCGGCAAGAGCGAACCGGGGCCGCCCCGCAGGGTGCGGGCGAGCCAGCGGTGGAACCGTCGCTCGGAGAGCGGCGCCGGGGAGCGCCGTCGCATCGCCACCGTCCCCTCCGTCGGATCAGCGGTACGGGACGAACTCCCGGCCGAGCAGCTCGCGTCCGAGGATGATCCGCATGATGTTGAGCCCCCCCTCCGCGCCGACCAAGTAGCTCATCACGCCGCGAAGGCCGAGCTCGAGGCCGACGTCCTTCGTGTAGCCGGCGGCGCCGAACCACATCATCACGCGCCGGACGCAGTCGAAGGCGATCTGCGGGGCCGTCAGCTTGACGCTCGCCACCGCCTTGTCGACCTCGCTCTGGTGGGAGAGGTCCCCCCGCAGCGTGTAGCGATCGAGCAGCCACGCCGCCCGGCGGCACTGCCACTTGACGGCCTCGACCTGCGCGTAGAGGTCGGCGAGCTCGAACTGCGGCCCCTCGAACTTGCCGAGCTTCGACCCGAAGACCTCGCGCTCGCGCAGGTAGGCGATCCCGGTCTCGAGGGCGCGCTCCGCGGCGCCCACGCATGCGGCGCTGACGAACGTCCGCGCCACACGGAACCCGTCCATCGCCCGGTCGAACCCCTTCCCCTCCGCGCCGATGAGGTAGCGTTCCGGAACCCGGACGTCCGCGTAGCTGAGCCCCCCGGTGCTGATCCCCATCCGGCCCATGTTCTCGAACCGCTGGGTCGCGAGGTGCTCGGAGCGCGTGGGCACGTAGAGGAAGTTGAACCCGCCCCCCTCGACCCGGGTCAACGTCAGGTGGCCCCCCCCGAGCCGCTTCGCCTCTTCGACGCCCGAGACGAACGCCTTCTCCCCCCGCAGGACGAACTCGGAGCCGTCCCGACGGGAGACGGTCCGCATGCGGGCGAGGTCGCTCCCCCCCGTCGGCTCGGTCGTGGCGATGCCGAGGAACGCCTTCCCCTCGCAGACCGGGGGAAGCACCTCCCGGCGGGCCGCCTCGGTGCCGTGGCGGCTCAGGACGTAGCCCCATCCGGCCTCGAGCAGGAAGAAGACGGCGGTCGCCATCGAGAAGTCGCCCCGGCCGACCTCCTCGGCCGCGAGCTCCGTGAGCACGGCGCTCGCGCCCATGCCGCCGTACTCGGGCGGGACCGGCATCGCGAGGAGGCCGAGGTGGGCCATCTCCGCGAGCACGGGGTCGGGGATGCGGCCGCCCGCGTCGATCTCGCGCTCGTGCGGGCGCAGGACCTTGTCGCCGAACTGTCGGACGGCGCTCTGGAAGGCGGCTTCCTCGTCGCTGAGCGCGAACTCCATGGGCGATCGGACCGGCGACCCTTCGCGAGCCAAAAGGCCTGCGGAGGCGTCGAGGAGCCCCGGGGGAGAGGGGGGCTCCGGGAACCCCTTTATCCCGTCGGGGGGGTGCGTCGGAGGGCATGGCGAAGAGGATCCGCGTCGGGGTCAACGGCTTCGGGACGATCGGCAAGCGCGTCGCCGACGCGGTGGCCCGCCAGCCGGATCTCGAGCTCATCGGCGTCGCGAAGACGCGACCGAGCTTCGAGGCCGAGGACGCGATCCGTCGCGGCTACCCTCTCTACGTGAGCGGCGGCGGGGACCGCGCGGCGTTCGCGAGCGCCGGGATCGCGACCGCGGGCACATTGGACGACCTCCTGAGCGATGTCGACGTGATCGTCGACGCCGCCCCCGACAAGGTCGGCCGGGAGAACGCCGCCCTCTACCGGGCGAAGGGGATCCGGGCGATCTTCCAGGGCGGGGAGAAGGCGGACGTCGCCCAGGCGTCGTTCAACGCGATGGCGAACTACGCCGTCGGGCACGACAAGCAATCGCTGCGGGTCGTGAGCTGCAACACGACCGGGCTCGCCCGCGCCGCCGCGCTGATCGATCGGTCGTGGGGCGTCGAGAGCTGGGACGCGACGATCGTCCGCCGCGCCGCCGACCCGGCGGAGTCGAAGAAGGGGCCGATCAACGGGATCCTCCCGACGTTCCAGATGCCGAGCCACCACGGTCCGGACGTACGGACGGTGCTGCAGGACCTCCCGATCACGACGCTCGCGGTCGTGGTCCCCACGACGCTCATGCACGTCCACGTGAACCGCGTGCGCCTGCGCCACCCGCCGGCGAACGCCGCCGAGATCGCCCGCACGCTCGCGGCCAGCCCGCGCTTCCGGCTCTTCCGCGGGTGGGAGCGCGTCGAGGGGACCCCGCAGGTGATGGAGTTCGCGCGCGACCGCGGCCTCGGCCACAACGACGTGATGGAGAACGTCCTCTGGGAGGAAGGGATCGGCCTCCACGGCGCCGACCTCCACTTCTTCCAGGCGATCCACCAGGAGTCGATCGTGGTCCCCGAGAACGTCGACGCGATCCGATCGATGTTCTCCCTCGCCCCGAACGCCGAGGCGTCGATGGCGATCACCGATCGGGCGCTCGGTCTCCTCGTCGAGGGGAAGTCGATCCCCGCGCGCTAGACCGGCGACCGCGGAGCGACGTCGGGGACGGGTCGACCCGCCGCCAGAGCGTGTAGAGGAACGATTGCCGCGTCCCGAACGGGGTGCGGTGCGACTCCTTCCGGTGCGCGACCGGGCGCACGCCGTCGCCGAGCTCGCGGGCCAAGGCGGCGACATCGTATCGCCGGACCGGAAGTCCGCTGCACCGGCGCGGTCCGTCCGGCGCGAACGTCGCAAAGAGGAGGTAGCCCCCGGGCCGCACGGAACGAAGCGCGCGCCCAAGGTAGCGGCGTCGCTCCTCCGCCGGGTCAGGAAATGGAAGACGGCCCGGTCGTGCCAGACGGCGATCGGCGGAAGCGGACCGAGCCGGGTGGCGTCCGCGACCGTCCAGTGGATCCGTCGTGCGGCGGCCCCCGCCCGCCGTCGCGCCCGGTCGATCGCCCGTCGAGAGAGGTCGATCACGGTCAGGTCCCGATACCCGCGCCTCGCGAGCGTCGCCGCCAGGGGGGAGTGGCCTCCTCCGACGTCGAGGATCGGGTCCCGGGGCGCGGCGACCTTCTCGATCCATCGCAGGGAGATCGTGGGCGCCGCCTGGAACCAGCTCAGTTCGTCATCGGCCCGGGAGGCCCAGACCGTCTCCCAGTGGCGGCGACGCTCCCGGCCCCGTGCGTCCATCGATGTTCGGGACGACGTCGGAGCTATCTCACGGTGCCGCCCGGCTCTCGCGCGGAGGGGGGGTCGCGTCGTCGGCGTCGCCGTAGCAACTATCATATAATGGCCCCGGGTCGCCGCGCCGAAATGTACTATCTCGACCGGCGCACCGACGTCGTTCGGATCCCCCCGGCCCGCCTGGGGGCTCCGCTCGAGGGAGTGCTCACCGAGCTCGCGCAGCAGCAGTTCGAAGGGAAGCTGATCGACGGAGCCAACCTGACGGTGCTGATCCGCGATGTGCGGGCCGTGGGCGAGGGCCACATCATCCACGGGGACGGCGGGGTCTACCAGGAGGTCGAGTACACCGCCCTGTTCTTCCGCCCCGAGATCCAGGAGGTCGTCGAGGGGTCGGTCGTCGAGATCCGCAAGTTCGGCGCCTTCGTCCGCTTCGGCCCGCTGGACGGCCTGCTCCACGTCTCGCAGATCATGGACGATCGCGTGAACATCGACGAGCACAACCAGCGGCTCATCGGCGTCGAGACGAAGCGGGATCTCAAGGTCGGCTACAAGGCGCGGGCGCGGATCGTCTCCCTCTCGCTCAGCGAGATCTCCCCCCGCGACAGCCGCATCGGGCTCACGATGCGGCAGCCCGGGCTCGGGCGGCTCGAGTGGATCGCCGACGCGCACAAGAAGGCCGACGAGAAGCCGGCGAAGAAGGCGAGCGCGAAGAAGGAGAGCGCCGCCGCCGCGCGCCCCAGCGGGACCGCGAGCTGAGGAGACCCGATGATCAATCTCAAGGCGTGCAAGACCTGCCACGCGATCACCGATCAGACGAAGTGCCCCCGGTGCGGCGGCGAGGTCTCCCGGGAATGGCAAGGGTACCTGGTCGTCATCGACCCCGAGAAGTCGGAGATCGCCCGCAAGATGGGGATCCATGCCGCGGGACGCTACGCGCTCCGCGTCAAGTGAGCCGAACGCCTGGGTCGTTCCCGCGGCGCTCCGCGGAGAGCTCGCCGCGCGCTACGGCCCCGTGCGCACCGGACCCGACGCCGACCGCGCGCTCACCGAGCTCGCCGACTTCGCGACCTGCGGGGACCGCGTCACGCGGGACGCGATCCGCCTCGGTCATCTGCCGCGCCTCGGCATCGTGGACTTCGTGACGCAGCGTCGCGAACCGATCGACGCGGAAGGGTTCGCGCCCCTCGCGGCGCGCGGGGGCGTTCGGATCCCGAACCCGGCGGGGACGCTGACCGACGCGCTCGTCCGGGCGATCCGGGAGCGGTGGGCCGGGGGCGGGGGATTGATCGTGGTCGAGGGGGAAGAGGACCTCGCGTCGCTCGCGCTCGTTCGGGAGCTCCCGCTCGGGGCCACCGTTATATACGGCATCCCGGGTGAGGGGGCCTCTTTCGTGCGCGTCGACGGTCGCGCGAAAGCGCATGTTCAACAGCTGCTCGACCGGATGGAACGGAGGCGGATCGACCTTGGAGATTAAGATCTTGGACGAGCGGCCGAACCCGCTGCTCAAGCGCACCGACTACCGCTTCGAGATCGCCCACCCCGAGTCCGCGACCCCGACCCGCGACAGCGTGCGCGCCGAGCTCGCGAAGGCGACCCAGGCGAGCAAGGACCGCGTGGTGATCGAGCGGATGGAAGCGAAGTTCGGCACGGCCCGCTCGATCGGCCAGGCGTCGATCTACGTCAGCGTGGACGACGCGAAGGCGATCGCGCGCGAGCATATCCTGGTGCGCAACAAGATCATCGAGAAGGTCGCGCCCGCCGCCCCCGGAGCGAGCGCCGAAGCCGCCGCGGCCCCGGCGGCCCCCGCCGAGCCGGCGAAGGGAGCGTAGGGGCGCATGGCGAAGGCGCGCATCGGCCTCTACGAGACGAAGGGCGACACGCTCACGCGCACCCACAAGTCGTGTCCGAAGTGCGGCCCGGGGACGTTCCTCGCCGAGCACAAGGACCGGCGCTCCTGCGGCAAGTGCGGCTACTCGGAGTCGAAGACCCCGAGCGCTCCTCCCGCCCCCCCGACGGGGAAGGGGAAGGGCGCGAAAGGCTCCGCGTGAGCGGGTCGATCGCTCCCGTCGCCTCCGTCAACTGAGTTCGACTCGACCATTATTCGCGCGTCCGCCGCATCGCGGCCGACCTTCCCGAAGGAGGGGGCCGTGGATCGGGCACCGGAGATCGGAACCTCGGGCATCCTCCCCCTCGCGGAGTTCCCGCGCCTC
>JAJZMW010000085.1 GCA_021848165.1 Thermoplasmata archaeon | reverse complement strand
TGGATCGGGACCTCCGCGATCGGATGCGGTCGGCAGCGGACGAGGATCTCGAGGCCGATCTTGAACCCCTGCGGGGCCAGCGAGGCGCGCGCCACGACCGAACGTCGTACGGCGAAGAACCCGCTCATCGGATCGCTGACGCGCACGAGCGGTCGTGCCATCCACGTCGCGGCGAGGGACATCCACCGTCGGCCCACCGAGAGCCCTTCGGACGAGCCGCCCGCGATCGTCCGGCTCGCGAGGGCGAACTCGGCCCCTCGATCGATGGCATCGACGAGCGCGGGGATCGCGGTGGGGGAGTGACTCCCGTCGGCGTCCATCACGACGACGATCGACCCGTGGCTCTCCGCGATGCCGGCGAGGACCGCCGATGCGAGGCCCTGCTTCCCCCCGCGCTCGATCACGATGTGGGGCACGGCGCCGCGGAGCGATCGGACGAACGCCGCGGTGCCGTCCGGCGAGGCGTCGTCGACGACCACGATCTCCGCCGACCGGCCCGCGAGCGCGCTCTCGAGCTCCGGGTCGAGCCGGGCGAGGCTGTCGCGCTCGTTGTAGGTCGGGAGAACGATCGATAGGCGAGGGGGCGCGGAGTCCATCGACCCGGTTCCGAGGTGAGGCCGCCCTGATAACGGTGGGCGGAGCGCGGCGAAGCGGGGGGCGATCGACCTCCCCGCGGGGTTCTTCCCGAAGCGCTTAAAAAGGGGGGCCAATTGCGCGCCAGCGCTCGCGCCCCCGCACTCCCGCCGGAAGCGGGTCGGGTGCGTGGAGCGAACTCTGGACGGTGAGGACCGCGCCCAAGAACGCGAAGGAACCGGGAGCCGCCGCGCCGCCAGCGGAACCGCCCGCGCCGGCGACGGCGGAGAAGCCGTCGCGCAAGGAGAAGGCTCCCCGCCCGAAGGAGGGGGAGAAGGGCGAGAAGGACGCCAAGGGGAAGGGCAAGAAGGGCGCGGGTGCCCCGGGGGCCAAGTCGACCGCCCCGGTGTCGACCAACCCGAACTTCCGCTACATCGTCCGCGTCGCGAACACCGACCTCGATGGTCGGCGACGGACCGGCCTCGCCCTGACCGGCGTCAGCGGCGTCGGCCTGCGGATCGCGGAGGCCGCGTGCCAGCTGACCGGCGTCGATGCCCACAGTCTGATCGGGGACCTCCCCGAACCGGTCGTGGAGCAGATCGAGGCGACGCTCATCGATCTCCCGAAGAGAATCCCCCCGTGGATGGTCAACGAGCCGCGCGACTATCTCGCGGGCGCGACGTCGCACCACATCGGCCCGGAGCTGCAGACCGCCGAGCGGGACGCGGTCAATCAGATGAAGATGATCCGGTCGTATCGCGGGGTCCGCCACGAGCGGGGCCAGAAGGTGCGGGGCCAGCGGACCCGATCGAACGGCCGCACCGGTATGGCCGCGGGGGTCCTCAAGAAGGCGGCCAAGGAGGCCGCCCAGGCGAAGTCCAAGGAGTCCGCCGCGCCGAAAGCCAAGGAGGAGGCGGCTCCGGCCGCCGCGGCCAAGTAGGCCGGTTCACGCACCATGGGCGATCCTCGTTTCTTCCGCCGTCGATACGATACGCCGAAGCATCCGTGGGAGGCCACGCGGATGGAGGAGGAGCGCAAGCTCCTCGAGAAGTACGGTCTCAAGAACAAGCGGGAGCTGTGGAAGGCGCAGTCCATCCTGCGCGGGTTCCGACGCCAGGCGCGGGACCTCCAGGCCCGGCTCCGCGCCGGCGAGGGCCAGGCGCAGCGCGAAACGACGCTCCTCCTCGATCGGCTGGTCCGCTTGGGCGTTCTCACGTCCGCCTCCCCGACGAACGACGACGTCCTGGCGCTTTCGACCGAGGACCTTCTGCGCCGGCGCCTCGAGTGGATCGTCTTCACAAAGAGCTTCGCCCCGACGCCGCGCGGCGCCCGCCAGGTCATCGTCCACGGCCACGTCGCGATCGGCGACCACCGCGTGACGCGCCCCGGCTATCTCGTCCGCTCCGCCGAAGAGGGACAGATCTCCTACTCCCCGCAGAGCCCGCTCGCGAGCGAGGACCATCCCGTTCGCGTCGCGATCCGGGAGCGCGAGGCCGCGCGCGAATCGGCCCGCTCCGCCCCCGTCGCGGCGATGGCGGCTCCGGACGGAGGGGCGTGAGATCGATGGCGAAGATCGGGATCGCGCACATCTACGCGAGCTACAACAACATCCACATCACCGTCACCGACGTGACGGGCTCGGAGACGCTCGCGAAGGCGACCGGCGGCATGGTCGTCAAGGCGGCGCGCGACGAGTCGAGCCCGTATGCGGCGATGAAGGCGGCCGACCAGGTCGCGGCCGCGATCAAGGAGAAGGGCTACGACACCGTCCACGTCCGCGTGCGCGCTCCCGGCGGGAACCGGAGCCGTTCGCCGGGCCCCGGGGCCCAGGCGGCGATCCGCGCGCTCGCGCGCGCGGGGGTCAAGATCCACCGGATCGAGGACGTCACCCCGGTCCCGCACGACGGAACGAAGCCGAAGGGCGGGCGACGGGGCCGGCGCGTCTAGCCCGGCCGAT
>JAJZMW010000014.1 GCA_021848165.1 Thermoplasmata archaeon | reverse complement strand
CGCCGTGCTTCGGGAGATCGTCCAGCAACTGGAACGATCCGGGCTCGTACGACCGTTCAAGACGCAGGGGCGTCAGGTCACTTCGGAGGGCCTCAAGCTCCTCGATGCGCTCTCGCGCGAGGCCCTCCAGAAGCTGGCCGACGAGCGCCCCGAACTCGCCAAGTACCTCTGAGGAACTCCGGAGCGTGGCGGCGATGGCGTATCCGGAGGATTCCGAGCTCGCCGAGATCCGGCGGCGCAAGATCCAGGAGCTCCAAACGGCCGGCGGGGGAAACCCGGCCGCCGCGAACGCGTATGCCTCGGCGCAGCAGGCCGAGTACGAGCGACGAGAGAGCGAGCGCCAGGAGATCCTAAGGCGCGTACTGACGACCGAGGCGCGCGAGCGCCTGGGCCGGATCCGGCTCGCGAAGCCGGACGTGGCGTCGGCGGTGGAGCAGCAGGTGATCTCCCTGGCCGCCAGCGGCCGGCTCACGCGGCCGATCGACGACCCGACGCTGCGGGCGCTCCTCGAGCGGATCATGCCCGAACGCCGAGAGATCAAGATCACACGACGCTGAAAGTACGGAAGGAGGTACATCGATGGCGAATCGTCGGAAGAGCCTCGCGCGGAAGACCCGTCTGTTCCGAGCGGTCAAGACGAACCGGCGCGTGCCGGCCTGGGTCATGCAGCGGACGAACCGCCAGGTGACCCGCCACCCGAAGCGTCGGAGCTGGAAGCGGGGCAACCTGCACCGATAGGGCGGCGGGAAGGGGTTTACGATGGCGCGCAAAGCGGGAGAGAAGGCGGTCGAGGAGCTCGAACGCGAGTACGTGATCCCGCTCCGGGCGAGTCAGCACGCTCCGAGCCGGCGACGCCGCGCCGGGCACGCCCTCACGACGGTTCGTCGGTTCGTGAGCCGGCACATGAAAGGCAGGCTCGAGGACGTCTGGGTCGATCCGCGGCTGAACGAGTTCATCTGGGAGCGCGGCATCCAGCACGTCCCGCGACAGGTCCGGGTGCGGGCGATCCGGTTCGAGGACGGCCTCATCGAGGTCGATCTCCTCGACGAATCGTAGGGCTCGGGGAGCGTTCTGCGTGCCCGTCGGCCGCGCCCTGTTCGCGGGAAGTCCCTATCTCGGGGTCTATCTCCGCGTCGCGGAGTCGCTGACGCTCCTCCCCCCGAACACCCCGGCGGCCCTGGAGCGGGAGGTCCAGAGGGTCCTCGGGACCGACACCGTGCGCCTCACCGTCCAGGACAACGAGGTCGTCGGAGCGATGGTCGCGCTCAACTCGCGCGGCGCGGTGGTGGCCGCCGGCCTCGACCCGACCGAGGAGGAGGTCCTCGCGCGTCGTATCCACGTGACCGCCGTCACGAGCCGGCTCAACGCCCTGGGGAACAATGTGCTCGCCAACGACCGCGGGGCGCTCGTGCATCCGGAGTTCTCCGACGCCGCGATCGCCCGGATCGCGGAAGGGCTGCGAGTGCCCGCCCGCCGGGGGACGGTGGCGGGGTTGGGCACCGTGGGAATGGCGGCCCTCGCGACGAACCTCGGCGTCGTGGTTCACCCCCGAGCGACCGACAGCGAGGCCGCCGCGATCGAAGAGCTCCTGCAGGTCCCGGTGCACCGTTCGACCGCGAACTTCGGGGTCCCGATCGTCGGCGCCTGCGTGGCCGCGAACGCCCGAGGGATGCTCGTCGGACGACCGACGACCCCCGTCGAGATCGTCCACCTGCAGGAAGGGCTGTCCCTCGCGATCTAAGTGCCGCGCTTGCGGCGGACGTAGCGCGTCGCGTAACCGGCGATCCGGTTGGCGAGCTTCTTGTGCGTCACTTGGAGCTGCCCGTCCACCACCACGCCGAGATCCGTCAGTTCGAGCACCTTCCGCTTGTTCTGCGAGAAGTCGCCCGTGAAGTCGCTCGGATAATTCCGGACGAGTTCGATGGCGACGCGCTTGATGTACGTCTGGCGGATGTTGCCCATGCGGGCGGCTCGGACTCGGGTCCCCCTTATAACCGTTGTCGAAGGCGGTCGGGCGGCCGCCGGCGACGACGCTCGCCCGCCCACAACGATTAACGCCCGCGAACGACTGTACCGGCACCTCCATGGACGACCATCGTCATTGCAAGGTCTGCGGACGCGTCTGCCCGCCCGACGAAGATACGTGCAGCGCGGCGTGCCGCGCGAAGCGCGAAGCGACGATGAAGTCGCGGCGGCTGTGGACCGGGATCCTGTACGTTCTCATCGTCTTCTTCGCCGCGATCCTCCTCCTCCAGCTCCTCCGCTAGGAGGAAGGGCCCCGTGTCCCCTTCGGCCCGGGTCGTCCTCGGAGGGACGTTCGACCGGTTCCACATCGGCCACGAAGCGCTGCTTCGGACCGCGTTCGCGACCGGCGACCAGGTCGCGATCGGGCTCACCACACCCCGCTTCCTGGCCACGCACCCGAAGCCGGGCGCCGATCGGATCGAACCGTACGCGCGGCGTCGTCGCCGGCTCTCGATCTGGCTCCGTCGGAACTTTCCCGGGCGGCGATATCGGATGGTACGGCTCGACGAGCCG
>JAJZMW010000165.1 GCA_021848165.1 Thermoplasmata archaeon | reverse complement strand
GTCCCGTCGCGGTCGACGAACAGCGCAGGACGGGGCGACGGGCCGACCACGGCCCCTCGAGCCCGAGGGAGATTAAGTCGTTGGGGGCTCTTGCTCCGGACCCGGGCGATCATGAACGATCCGACCTCCGCGCACTGGGAGCGCCTGGACCGCGCGTTCGAAGCGGCGATCGCTCCGGTCCGGGACTCCCCGGCCCCGATCTCCCTCCTCTTCTCGGGGGGCGTCGACTCCTCTCTTCTCGCGTGGGAGCTTCGGCGGCGCCCGGAGCTCGAGCTCGTCGTCGTCGGCGCGCCGGAGAGCCCGGACATCGTGCAGGCGACGCAGGCCGCGACGCGGCTGGGTCGTCCGTTGACGGTCCGCCCTCTCACCGGGGCCGAGATCGGGACCATGGAACGACGTCTCGCCGCGGCGCTGGTCGGCACGGACTCCGTCCGCCGTTCCGTCGCGGTGACCCTGGCGCTCGCCATCGAGTCGGCACGGTGCGGCCCCGTGGTGGTCGGCCAAGGCTCGGACGAGCTCTTCCTCGGATACCAGCACTTTGTGGGGCTCTCTCCCGAGGACGCCCTCGCGCGCGCCCGCTCCGATCTCGATCTCCTGTGCCGGGAGGAGTGGCCGAGGGCGCTCCGGATCGCGGAGGAGCTCGGCCACCGTCTCCTCGCGCCGTATCTGGAGCGGGTCTGGATCGAGGCAGCGAACGCCGTCCCGATCGAAGCGCGCCTGCCCACGAGGAGCCGCAAGGAGCTCTTCCGTTCGTGGGCGGAGCACCGGGGCCTGCCGCGCACGATCGCCCGCGCTCCGAAGCGGGCGATGCAGTACGGCTCTCGCGTTCACCAGCTGCGAGCGCGGGGAGCGCGGGGGCCGTAGTCCTCGGGAAGAACGGCCCGCAAAGGGGTTATGCTCCGATGGGGAGGGCCGCCCCCGGGGCCCTCGCGTGCTCGGACTCTGGGAGGCCGTCGTCGGCGTCGCGGTCACGATCGTGCTGGCCGCGGTCGCGACCATCGGCCGCTCGCTCACGCCGGCGGCCGGGGCGGTCGCCGCCGCGTTCGGGAGCATCATCGTCGTCCTGGGGGGGTTCCCGTATCTCGGGATCCTCGCGCTGTTCGTCCTCGCGAGCGCGCTCGCGACCCGGTTCCACTTTGACGAAAAATCCCGCCGCTCCCTCCAGGAGGGGACGCACGGCGAGCGGGGGATCCCGAACGTCCTCGCGCACATCTTTCTCCCGACCGCGCTGGTCCTCTACGCCACGATCGATCCGACCCATCTCCCTCCCCCCGCCCTGTCGTTCCTCTACACCGCCGCGATCGCCTTCGGCGCCTCCGACACCTTCGCGAGCGAGCTCGGCGTGCTCAGCGGCTCCGCGCGCAGCATCCTGACCGGCCGGCCGGTTCCGCCGGGCACCAACGGAGGGATCTCGGGCCAGGGGGAGTTCTTCGCCCTGATCGGCGCCTGGACCACCGCCGTGGTGGCGCTCGCGCTCTTCCTCCTCTTCTCGACGCCCACCCCCGGCGGGGTGCTGTTCATCGCCGGAGCGACCGGCGCCGGGTTCGCCGCCTGCCAGATCGACTCGGTCCTGGGGGAGACCCTCGAGAATCGGGGCTACCTCACGAAGGGATCGACCAACTTTCTCGCCATGGCCTGCGCGATCCTCATCGGGGTCGCGGTCCTGTCCGGGACCGGGGTCCTCGTATGGTGAGCCGCCGACCGCGGCGCCGCCGCGGCGCCGTCGTGCTCCTCTCGGGAGGGATGGACTCGGCGACGTGCCTCTGGCTCGCCCGGCGCGACGACCCCCCGGTCCACGCCGTGAGCGTGCGCTACGGCCAGCGGCACGCTCGGGAGATCGCCAGCGCGCGCGCGCTCGCTCGGCGAGCGGGGGTCGTCCGCCACGTCGAGATCGATCTGCCGATCGGGGCGTGGCTCGACTCGTCGCTCACCGATCGCCGGCGGCGGCTCCCGCGGGGACGAGCGGGGAGCCGCCCCATCCCCTCGACCTACGTGCCGGCCCGCAACACGATCCTTCTCTCCCTCGCCCTCGCCTACGCCGAGAGCGCGGGGCTGGACGCGATCTACCTCGGCGCGAACGCGATCGACTACTCGGGGTATCCGGACTGCCGGCCGCGGTTCCTGCGCGCCTTCGAACGGGTCGCCCGGGAAGGGACCAAGCGCGGCGTCCGGGGGGAGCGACCGATCCGCGTCCGCGCGCCGCTCTTGCGGATGTCGAAGGCCGAGATCGTGCGCACGGGGGCGCGGCTCCGGGTTCCGTGGGCGCTGACGTGGAGCTGCTACGCGGGGGGCCGTCGGCCCTGCGGTCGATGCGACTCCTGCCGGCTCCGCGCCAAGGGGTTCGCCGAAGCCGGGGTCCCCGATCCCGCCGTGGACCCACCCCGTCGGCTCACGCGGTCGGAGCGACCGCGGAACCGCAGAAGGCGCACTTGTGCGCCTTCACGCTGATCGTCGAGCAGCACTCCGGGCACTCCCGCGTGGTCGGCGGTCCCGGCGGCGGGGGTTTGTGGGCGCGTAAGCGGGCCTGTTCCATCGGATAGACGATCGCGAAGAAGACGACGACGAGGACGATCCCGAAGTTGAGGACCGCGCTCGCGAACGATCCGATCAGGAACGTG
>JAJZMW010000044.1 GCA_021848165.1 Thermoplasmata archaeon | reverse complement strand
GTTCAGCTCGCTCGGATTGTTCTTCCAACTGTTCTTCCTGACCGCCGCCTTCTTCGTCGCGCTCGCCTCGATCAGCCGGCCCTCCCGGGCGAAGGGGTCGAGCGTCTTCTTCGGGCTCGTCCTCCTCGCGACGCTCGGGATGCTCCTGGTCGCGGTCTCGAGCGACCTGATCTTCCTGCTTCTCGCGATCGAGGTCGTGAGCATCCCCTCCTACCTGCTGGTCGGCTACACGCGTCGGGACGCGCGCGCGATGGAGGCGGCGATGAAGTTCTACGTCATCGGCGCGCTCTCGACGGTGATCAGCTTCTTTGGGGCGTCCTTCCTCTTCGGCGCCTACGGCACGACCAACCTCTTCGTGCTGAGCCAGGGGGTCGCCATCGCGACGGGCTACGGCGTCCTCGTGGTCCTGGGCTACGGTCTCTTGATCGCCGGCCTCGCGTTCAAGATCACGCTCGTGCCGTTCCACGCCTGGGCGGTCGACGTCTACGACGGCGCGCCGGACGAGGTCTCGGCGTTCCTTGCCGGAGGCACCAAGAAGATCGGACTCTTTGCGTTCTTCCTCGTCTTCCTGGGCCCGGTGCTGCTGCTCAACCAAGGGGTGCAGTTCCAGTGGTTTGCGGGGATCGGACCGGTCGACGTGGGACCGGTCTTCCAGATCCTCTTGAGCATCCTCGCCGTCGTGACGATGACCGTCGGCAACGTGCTCGCCCTCATGCAGAAGAGCATGAAACGGATGCTCGCCTACTCGTCGATCAGCCAGGCCGGCTACATGCTCATCGGGATCGCCATCGGCTCGCCCGAGGCGCTCACGGGCGCGAGCCTGCAGGTCTTCGCCCACGTCCTGATGAAAGGCGGGGCGTTCCTCGTCGTCGCCGCCGCGACCGCCATCGGCGTCGGGCCGCTCATCTCCGACTACCGCGGCCTCGGGACGCGGCGTCCGTTCCTGGGGCTCAGTTTCGCCGTGATGCTGCTCGGCCTGGCCGGGGTCCCGCTCACGATCGGGTTCCTCTCGAAGTTCGTCCTCTTCAGCGCCGCGGTCCAGGCGCAGGGATACTTCGTCTGGCTGGCGGTCGCGGGTCTGCTGAACAGCGCGCTCAGCGTCTTCTACTACGCGCGCGTCATCAAGACGATGTACTTCGACGCCGCCCCGACGGAGACCGTGGCCCCCCTGTCGACGGCGGACGGCGCCGGCCCGCTCGCGGGGCTCGGCGGTCTCGGATACGCCCGGGCCGCTTCGATCGGGATCGCCGCGGCGGTCATCGTGATCCTCGGCGTCTACCCCGGTCCGCTCCTCCAGCCGCTCTCCGCCGCCGCGCAGCACTTCTGGCAGTTGGGGATCTAGGCGATGCTCGAGCGCTACGACGTGGTGGTCGTGGGCGCGGGACCCGCGGGCTCGTCGGCGGCGCGCGCCGCCGCGGAGGCGGGCGCTCGAACGCTCCTCGTCGACCGGCGGCCGGAACTCGGCCAACCGGTCCAGTGCGGCGAGTTCCTTCCCACCGAGGCGGAGCTCGCGGACCTCTTTCCCGCCCCCGACCTCATCCGGCGCGCCTACTCGATCCCCTCCGAGACGGTCCTCCGTTCGACGCGCTGGATGGTCTGCGTCTCCCCCTACGGGCATCGCTTCCGTTTCCCGCTCGCGGGAGTGACGGTCTCGCGCCGCGCCTTTGACAAGGCGCTCGCCTACCGCGCGGAGGGGGCCGGCGCCGAGCTCTCCTACCCGCGGGGGGTGGCGAGGATCCGGGGCCATGAGGTCGAGTTCGTCGACCGCTCGACGGTCGTCGCCGGCGCGATCGTGGCCGCCGACGGCCCCACGAGCACCGTCGCGCGGTCGATGGGGTTCGCCCCGCCCCGGGAGATGTACCGGATGATCACCGCGACCGTCGACCTCGACCGGGCCGACGAGATCGAGCTCTACTTCGGTCGGGTCGCCCCGGGCGGCTACGCGTGGGTCTTCCCCCGGGCCCACGACCTCAACATCGGTCTCGGGGTCACGGAGCTCCGCGCGGGAGCGACCCTGGACGGCCTCCTCGATCGGTTCGCGGCGCGCGTCGACCTCCCCGCCCCGCACGACCGCACGCGGTGGTGGGTCCCGATCGGCCCCCCGCCCGAACGCTGGAGCGTCGGCGAGGTCCTCTTCGCCGGCGACGCGGCGAACCTCGTCATGGCCACGAACGGGGGAGGGATCCCGACCGCGCTCCTGAGCGGCTGGGCCGCGGGCGAGGCGGCGGCGGCCCACGCGCGGGATGGTCGACCGCTGGACGATTACGATCGCGCGATGCGGGCGACCCTCGGGGCTCCGCTCGATCGCGCCTACCGGATCAAGCGGACGACGGACCGCGTGGTACGGTCCGACGTGGCGCTCGCGCTGGGGATGCGCTATATCGGGGCGTCCGGTTTGGACTCGGTGATGCGGCTGCGCTGGCCGCGCCGCCTGCGGAGGAACTCGTGACGAGCACGCCCCGGAGCGAGGCCGCGGAGACCTCGTTCGAGTCGCTGGTGACGCAGTCGATCGGCCGCGAGCCGGTCGGGCCCCTGCACGACCTCTTGCCGGTCCTCGCTCGCGATCTCGCCGACGTCGATTGGCGCCTCCAGGAGATCCTCGGCGCCCGCTACGCGACGC
>JAJZMW010000126.1 GCA_021848165.1 Thermoplasmata archaeon | reverse complement strand
ACCGAGTTCCCCACCCGGGTCAAGGAGCGGACGTTCTACGCGCAGCGCCAGGACGCCGACCCCCGACGGACCTGGTACTTCGATCTCGACTACCGCGGAATGGAGATCGTGAGCGGGGGCCTGCGCGAGCACCGGATCGAGCCGCTGCTCGCGAACCTCCGCGCCGCCGGCCTCGACCCGGAGGCGTTCGCCGGGTATCTCGAGGCGTTCCGGTTCGGGATGCCGCCGCACGGCGGTTGGGGGCTCGGGGTCGACCGGCTGGTCATGGTGCTCCTCGGCCTCGGCAACGTCCGGGAGGCGCGCTTATTCCCCCGGGACCGCTACCGCCTCTCCCCTTGACGGAGGTTCTCGATCGATGGTCGCCGCGAAGCGCACGCTCCCCGCTCCCCCCGAGCTCTCGAGCCGGTGGGCCGCGGTCTTCGAGGAGGCCGGCCTGCGGGCCGCGATCATGCTCCTCGCGGACCGCTACCCCGAGGAGCGGTCGCTCGAGATCCCGTTCGCGACCGTCGAGGGGATCGACACGAACCTCGCCGACCTCCTGCTCGAGCGTCCCGACGAGATCCTCGCCGCGGGGATGCGGGCGATGCGCGAGACGCTGCCCGTGGCCGGGCCCGAGGCCGAGGGCCTGCGCCTGCGGGTCGTCGGGCTCCCCGCGACCGCCCACCGGTCGATCCGGGAGATCCGAGAGTCCGACCTCGGTCGCCTGATCGCGGTCGACGGCCTCGTGCGCAAGGTCAGCGAGGTCCGGCCGCAGATCCGCGACGCGGTCTTCCAGTGCGTGGTCTGCCGCGTCGAGTTCCACGAGCCGCAGGAGGACGGCTCCCTCGTCTTCCGCGAGCCGCTCGAGTGCCCCGAGTCGCAAGGGGGCTGCGGGCGGCCGGCGGGCCGGACGCGGTTTCGATTGGTTCCCGAGAAATCGACGTACGTCGACTCCCAGCGGATCGAGGTCCAGGAGTCCCCCGAGAGCCTGCACCGGGGGGCGCACCCGCAGGGGCTCGCCGTGCTCCTGGTCGAGGACCTTGCCGGGCGGGTGATCCCGGGGAACCGCGTGGTCGCGAGCGGGGTCCTGCGGAGCTTCCAACGGGCGAGCTCGGGAGGCCGGCTCGGGGTCGTGCGGAACACGACCTTCGACCTGATGATGCTCGGCAACGCGGTCGAAGGGAAGGACCCGTCGCTCGAGGAGATCACGCTGACCGACGAGGAGGAGCGGCTGATCCGCGCGTTCGAGGGAGACCCGTCGGTCGTCGACAAGATCGTCCTGAGCCTCGCCCCCACGATCAAGGACATGGACATGGAGAAGGAGGCGATCGCCCTCCAGCTCTTCGGAGGGGTCGACAAGCGCCACCCGGACGGGGTCCGGACCCGCGGCGACATCCACGTCCTCCTGATCGGCGACCCGGGAACGGCGAAGAGCCAGCTGCTGCGCTACGTCGCCGAGGTCGCGCTCCACGGCATCTACACGAGCGGCAAGGGGGCGACCGCCGCCGGGCTGACCGCCGCGGCGGTCAAGGACGACTTCGCCGGCGGACGGTGGGTCCTCGAGGCGGGGATGCTGGTGCTCGCGGACGGCGGGATGGCGGTCGTCGACGAGCTCGACAAGATGACGCCCGAGGACCGCTCGGCGATGCACGAGGCCCTCGAGCAGCAGAGCGTCTCGATCGCGAAGGCCGGGATCACGGCCACGCTCAACGCCCGCTGTTCGGTGCTCGCCGCGGCGAACCCGAAGTTCGGACGGTTCAACCGGGACAAGCCGATCGCGGATCAGCTCGATCTGCCGCCGACGCTTCTGTCGCGGTTCGACGTGATCTTCTCCATCGAGGACAAGCCGGAGCCCGAGCGCGATCGCCTGCTCGCCTCGCAGATCCTCCTCTCGCATCAGGAGTCGGATCGGCCGGGAGAGACCCCCACGCCCGAGGCCCTCGCCGCGCGGAGCGTGCCGTTCTCGATGGAGCTCCTCAAGAAGTACATCGCCTACGCCCGCCAGCGGGTGCGCCCGGCGTTGAGCGCGGAGGCGCTCAAGGCGCTCGAGGACTTCTACGTCCGCGTCCGCAAGCAGGGCGAGGGGAAGAACGCCGCGGTCCCGATCACCGCCCGCCAGCTCGAAGCGCTGATCCGGTTGAGCGAGGCCGGGGCCCGCGCCCGCCTCTCCCCGGTCGTGGGGGTCGAGGACGCGCAGCGGGCGATCCGCGTCGTCGAGAACTTCATGACCCGCGTCTCGCGGGACGAGAAGGGTGGGTTCGACGTCGACCTCGTCATGACCGGCCACAGCCACAGCCAGCGCGAGCGCCTCGAGGTGCTGCTCACGATCATGCGACGCCTCCAGGACCGGCCCGAGCGGACGTTCACGTTGGCGGAGGTCCAGGAGGAGGCGAAGGGGGAGGGGATCGAGACCAACCGGAGCGAGGCGCTCTTCTTCGTCCTCCGCAACCAGGGCGAGCTGATCGAGGTCCGCCCGAACACCTGGCAGCTCGTGCGCTTCTGAGCGCCCCGCTGCCGGGCCGCAGGCCTTTATCCTCCCCTCGGCCTCGTCCTCGCATGGCGGGGGACGACGACGGTCCGATCGTGATGCGGATCCACCGCGTCCGGGCGGAGTTCGTGGTGGCGGCGTGCGACGCCGAGCTCCTCGGCCGGGATCTCCCGGTCGGATCGAACGGCCGGACCGTTCGCGT
>JAJZMW010000114.1 GCA_021848165.1 Thermoplasmata archaeon | reverse complement strand
TACGGTCGAGCGCCGAGCGCGGCGTCGGCGCTCGATAGCGGAGCAGTTCGGCGGCGTCGTCGGGCAGCTGCATCGTGAGCCAGGTCGGCCGGACCGAACGGAGGACGACGTACTCCATCGGAGCGACGAGGGATCCCACGCCTATAAGAATTCACAGGGACCGCAGGGTTCCGTCCCGCGGGCGCATCGCGCCGAGCGCCGGCACGAGCTCTCGGAGGTCCTCGACGTCGGCGACGAGGTCGGCTTCGTCCCGGACCGGACCGATCGCCGAGTTGAGCGCGACCCCCCCGCCGATGCGGGAGAAGACCTCCGCGTCGGACCGGGAGTCGCCGACGTGGACGGTCCGGCGGGGATCGATCGAGAGCCGCCCGAGCAGGCGGCGGAGCTGGCCGACCTTGTCGGCGCGAACGGCCCCGGTCGGAGGCAGGCGACCGTCGACCGCTTCCGGCCCCGGCGCCCCTTCGAACTCCTCGAAGCCGAAGGTCGTGGCGTACCAGCGGCAGACCACCGCGGGGTTGTGCGTCAGCAGGGCGACCCGGGCGCCCCGGTCCCGCAGCGCGCGCACGCTCTCGGAGATCCCGGCGATCTTCGGCGTGGCGGCGAGGACCGCGTCGAGCTCGGCCTCCGTCCGGCCCGCGACGAGGGAAAGGAGGTTCCCGAGGTGTTCGTCCTCCCCGATCTCGCCGGCCGCGAAGCGTGCCTGCGTCGCGCGGTAGGCGTCGAGGCGATCGAACGCGCGAGCGATCGCCTCCCAGCCATGCCCCTGGGTGAGGGTGCCGTCGATGTCGAAGGTGACGAGCGCCCAGGGAAAGCGACCGGTCGTCATCGCCCTACGGAGCGCCGCGCGCCCGCCCCATGAGGATCCCGCCGATCCAGACGAGGAGGAACGTGGCCGCGGCGTACAGGAAGACCGGCGCGGCCGGGTTCGCCGGGAGCAGCAAGGAGAGGGAGGCGAGCCCGGCGAACGTGAGGAGGATGCCGAGGCCGATCAGCCAGGCCCGTCCGATCGGTCGGCGCCGGCGTCGGGAGGCGGGCGCAGCGGAGTCGGTCGCGGTCACCGGGCCGCGGAGCCCGGCCTTCGCAGATAACCGTGCCCCTGCCGGCCGCGGCCTCTCTCCGCCCATATATCCCGACCCCCTTCGGAGGGCCGCATGAGGGGCCGGAGGGAGCGCCGCGCGCCATCCAGCGCCGGGGATGGCGAAGGGGTGACGGAGCGCCGGATGCGCGCCCTCGAGGAGCCCCTCGATGTCCGCCGCCTCGCGGGGCCGTACCCCCGGCTCGAGGTCCGCAACCCGATCCGCGGGACGCATTACACCGTCCACCTACCGACCTACCCCGACCCGGACGGCGCGATGTGCACGTGCGCCGACTTCGCCCGGCGAGGGCTCGGCACCTGCAAGCACATCGAGGCGGCTCGGCGCTGGCTCGACGAGCGCCCCGAGGAGCGCTCGGACCCGGCGGGCCCGACCGAGGCCGAGCGGACCGCCGCGGCGGAGGGGCTTTGGCGGCGGGTCGACCAACGGCGGGCCTCGATCGCGTCCGGGCCCCGTCGGAGCCCGGCCGCGCGACTGCGCGAGCCCGGGATCGAGCTCACGCGGCCCGAGCGAAAAGAGGAGAAGGAAGGGGTTGGCGATCGGGGGCGCGGGGCCCCGGGAACGCGGCCCGTCTAGGTCGACATCCCGGGGGCGCCCTTGAGCGCCTTGATCTTGTAGTACTCGGGGTCGACGATGACCTCGCCGTTGACGCCCATCGTCTCGATCGTCTTCAACTGGACGCCGCTCTGGGCCTTCGCCTTCTGCCAGTCGGGGATCGGGATCGAGAACTTCTGCTCGACCTCCGTCCGGTAGATCGGGCCCGAGTTGTACGAGCAGAACGGGATGATCCGTCCGTCGGGGACCGAGTAGTGGATGTCGCAGCGCATCAGGCGCTGGATATCGTAGTCGTAGGCGTCCTGGAAGTGCATGTTCCCGATGTAGAGCGTGCGCCAGGTGAACTTCGCGACGGCTTCCTTGTTCCCCTCGGTGAAGATCGAGGCGATGACCTTCACGCAGTTCTTCTCGTCGAGGCCCTCCGGCGCCTTCGAGAAATCGAAGAACTTCGCGACATCGTGCAGGAGGCGGGCCCCCGCCACGGCCGTCCGCACCCGGGCGAACCGCGCGTCACGGTACTTGTCGATCATCCCTTCGACGCTCTCGAAGAAGCCGTCGACGTCCATGAACCGGGGCAGCGGGGTGATCTTCTGGCCGTCCTTCGAGATGAACGCGAAGGTGGCGCAGCCGCAGCCGGGGTGCGTCGTCAGGGTCATCTTCTCCTCGCCGTGGATGATCGAGGTCAGCTCCGAGATTGGGGCGACCGACGGCACGGGGAAGAAGTCCGACTTCTCGAACGGCCCGTCGGTGCACAGGATCCGCACGAGGTCCGACTGGGTGAACCGCATCTGGAAGCGGTCCTTGTCGGGGATCCGCGCGGTCAGCGCGACCGGCTGGAAG
Organism: Thermoplasmata archaeon; assembly: GCA_021848165.1. Taxonomy (GTDB): domain Archaea; phylum Thermoplasmatota; class Thermoplasmata; order Lutacidiplasmatales; family UBA184; genus Lutacidiplasma. Next base: position 209 of record JAJZMW010000114.1, on the reverse strand, counting down.
TTGACGCCGCGGACGACGTCCAGGTTGTCGATCGCGAACTTGACCGTCGGCCAGATCTCCTTCTCGTTGAACCCGCCCACGAGGGTCGGGACGAGGACGACGCTCAGCGGCTTGTCCGGCTTCCCCTGGGCGAGCTCCGCGGGGCTCGTGTGCGTTTCGCGGGCCGCCTGGATCGCCTTTTGCTTGACCTTCAGGAGGGGCACGCCGCG
>JAJZMW010000098.1 GCA_021848165.1 Thermoplasmata archaeon | reverse complement strand
CAGGCTGAAGGGGTACGACAATCGAAGATCCTCGAGGCCGAAGGGTCCCGGGTCGCCACGATCCTCGAGGCCCAGGGGGAGGCCCAACGGCTGCGGATCCTCGCGCTCGGATCCGGCCCGCTCGACGCGAAGGCGCTCACGGTCCTTTCCCTCGATACCCTGAGCTCCGTCGGGAACGGCCAGGCGACGAAGATCCTCTTCCCGTTCGAGTTCTCGCGGCTCGTGGAAGGCGCCGCCGAGTACCTCGGCACCTCGCGCACGGTCCCCGATCGGACGCTCAACTCGATGGACGACCTCGAGAAGAAGATCGGAACGATGGACGATATCCTCGGGCCGATCCCGCGCCAGGAAGAGCTGATGACCGAGATCAAGTCGATCGAGGAAGAGATCAAGGCCGAGTCGGCCGAATCGACCTCGATGGTCGCCCCGTATGGGCGCGCCGCGAAGCCCGATGCGCCTGTCCTGCCCGACCCGGACGAGATCGCTCCTCCGCCGGCGGCGGCCAAGCCTGCGGCGAAGCGCCCCGGTCCCCCCCCCGCCGCGGGCGCCGGCCTGTCGACCTAGCGTCGGTCCCTTCCGAAGCCATCGTATAGGGCCTCCGGCTCGCCCGGGCGATGAGCGAGTCGATCCGCTTGGAGGTCGAGGGCGCCGTCGCGACGATCACGCTGCACCGCCCCGAGCGCCGGAACGCCCTCGACGTCGAGGCGATGCGCTCCCTGCGCCGCACGCTCGAAACGGTGGCGGTGGACCCCACGGTGCGGGCCGTCCGGATCACCGGGGCCGGCGGGTCGTTCTCCGCGGGGGGCGATGTCGCGACGATGGACGAGTATCGGGCGCGCGGAGAGCTCCCCCGCCTCTTCCACGATCTGACGGGCGAGATGGCGCACGGGATCCGCGAGATCGTCTCGATGCCAAAGCCGGTGCTCGCGACGCTTCCCGGAGTGGCGGCCGGCGGGGGCCTCTCGCTCGCCCTCGCCTGCGATTGGCGCATCGCGAGCGAGTCGGCCCTCCTGGTGCCGGCGTTCTCCCGCCTCGGGGCGGTCCCGGACGGCGGACTCACCTACTTCCTTCCCCATTACCTCGGCATCGGCCTGGCCCAGGAGCTCTTCTTCTCCGACGCGCGAGTGACCGCCGGGCGGGCCCGGGAGCTCGGTCTCGTGCACGAGGTCGTCCCGGGGAGCGCGCTCGACGAACGGGGCCGGGCGCGCGCGCTCGAGCTCGCCCAGGGGTCGACCGAGGGGTGGGCCTGGGTGAAACGCCTCGTCGCGGCGTCCTTCCACCAAGGCCTCGACGCCCAGCTCGCCCTCGAGAGGATCGGCGCCGTGGAGGCCGCGAGGGGCCCGGATCTCGTCGAGGGGATCCGCGCCTTCAGCGAGAAGCGGGCTCCTCGGTTCGGGCCGAAGCCGTAGCGAGGCGCTCGACGCTCGCGCTCAGACGGGAACGGACGACCGGCCACTCGCGGTCGAGAATGCTGTAGCAGACCGAGGAGCGGAACCGGCCGTCGCCCAGCCGAACGTGCTCCCGGAGGACGCCCTCGCGCCGGGCGCCCAGCCGCTCGATCGCGCGCTGGGAGCGGTCGTTGAGGAGATCCGTGCGGAGCCCCACCCGATGGAACCGCTCGGTGTCGAACGCGTGCGAGAGCGCGAGGAACTTGACCTCCGAGTTCGTCCCGGTGCGCCATCGATCCGGCGCGAGCCAGGTCCCGAGCTCCACGCAGCCGTTCGGTCGGTCGATGTGGAGGTAGCGGAACATCCCGACGACCCGATCGAGCGGCCGGGAGCGGACCACGAAGGCCAGGACCTCCCCCGCGTCCTGGAGCCGCAACAGGTCGTCGACGAGGGCGCTCATCTGTTCCTCGGTCTGGGCCGGGCCGATCCGCAACCACTGCCAGACGGCGGGGTCGTGCCCGGCCCGCGCCAACGCGGGCACCCATGCCCGCTCGAGCGGCAGCAGTTCGATCGTCGGGCCTTCGAGGCGCCGAGGGACGCGGAACGCCATCGCCCAGGAGGGGGGGGAAGTCTGCGGACGGGGGAGGGACGGAGCCGCTTCGCCCGGGGAGGGAGGGGGCAGGCCCGCGGGATCCCACGGGGCGCGGAGCCGGGCGTCGAGCCGGGACCGCACCGTCGGCCACTCGGACCGAAGGATCCCGTAGACGATGCTCGTCCTCCACGTTCCGTCCTCCTGGAGCACATCGTCGCGGAACTCCGCCTCGCGGACGGCTCCGAGGTCCGCGATCGCCCGTTGCGAGCGCGCGTTGGCATGGTGGGTCTGGAGGGTCACGCGATGGAGTCCGGCGTCGTCGAAGGCGTGGCGGAGCATCGCGAGCTTCATGTCGGTGTTGACGGCGGTTCGCCACGCCGCGCGGGTCAGCCAGGTGCCCCCGATCTCGACGGAGCCGTCGTCGCGCGACAGCCGATGGAACCCCGTGACTCCGAGAAAGCGGCCGCCTTCCGCGAGCCGGACCGCGTACAGAACGGCCGTGCCGGCCGCGACGCCGGGCTGGTACCGTTCGACGTAGTCGCGCGCCCCCTCCAGCGTGTCGCCGGGCCGATGGCGCAGCCATCGTTGCACTTCGACGTCCCGACCGGCCGCGAGGATCTCGGGAGCGTCGGACGGGCGCAGCGGCTCGAGCCGAACGTAGCGCCCGATCAGCGTGCGGGAGGGATCGAAGGCCGACGACTCCATGGACCGCTCGACGGTGCGAC
>JAJZMW010000061.1 GCA_021848165.1 Thermoplasmata archaeon | reverse complement strand
GTCGCGCCGTGCGCCACCGGGCACTTCCCCGCGCCGCCTGTCTCCGGATCGCTCATCGAACGATTCAGGCCGCGCGAGTATATTTCACATATCTGCATGTCCGCGCGGCGGACCGCTCCGGGACCGCGCGGAACATCAACCGATCGGCCGGCGTGGGGACGACGAGCCCGCGGGAACGCGGGGGACGGCGCTCGGAAGGCGGTCGCGGCGCCGCCGGAGGCCCGCCGAGCGGGAAGGCCCTTACGCGACCGGGCGCGGCTCCGAGCGCAGGCCCGAGGGGCCCCCGAAGACGATCATGAGGAGAGCGCCAACGATCCCGGTCCCGGCGAACACTTCCATCGCCGAGAGAGCGCCCAGGGGCTGCCCGGCGGTCAGGTAGACCGTCCCCGCGATCACGGCGAACAGGGCCGAAACCGCGCTCAACGCCGCGCCCGTCCGCGGGGCGGTGCGATACCGCCGTCCGATCGCCGAGGTCGCGTACCCGGCGAGGACGAGCGTGACGATTCCGAGCCCGATGTGACTGGCGAGCGTGACGGCGAGGTAGCTGCTCTCGAGCGCCAGCGACCCGCCGACAAGGGAGGTGATCACGAAGAAGACGAGAACGAGGACCCCCCAGTACCGGAGCGACTCCCGTGGCGAGGTCATCGTGGCCGGGCGGGGGACCGAGGGTGCGGGCGGGATCGCCATGCAAACTCCGAGGTCCCCCGGGTCCCCCTCCGCGATAAGCTTGACTCCATCGAAAGGATGCCTCGTCGGATCGCCACGGCGCCCATCGGACGGGACGGCCTGTCCCGACCCACCCTACCCGCCCCGGCGGACGACCGGGAGGACGGAGACGACGGCCGGCCCGCAGGGCAGCGCGGCACCCGAACGAGAAGCGCCCGGTCCGGGCGGGGCCGGAAGGGACCGCACCGTTCGGAATCTCTCTCTACGTCAGGGGCACGCCCTCGAGCGACGAGAGGCGCGCGACCGGATACTCCCCCACTCGATTCGCAAGACCCCACGGAGAGCGATCGTAGAAGAAGGCGAGCCGTGCTCCGGCGTCGGCGGCGAAGCCGGGATCGTCGACCAAGCGCCGTTGGAAGTCGGCGCGGAGCACCGGGTCGCTGGCGAGCGCCCCCCGCGCCAACGGCTCGAGGAGATACCCCTCGGCCGATTCCTTCTGCTCGAAGATCGTGTCGAAGAACCCCCAGCGCAACGCGGAGTCCGGGGCTTCGGGCTCCAGCCAGTGGATCGCCACTTTCGCCCGGCGCTGGGAGAGATCGACCACCGAAGAGCCGGCCGGGTAGCTCGCCCGTTCCCGGCGCAGCTCGCAGCGGCCGAACTCTCCGATCGCCGGCTCGACATTGCCGGCCCGAAGGATCGGGTGGCGCCCCTCGAACGGGCGAGCGGGCCACCGCATCCCGGTGCAACGGTACCGCTCGACGACGCCCGACCAGTCGGCGGTCGTGCGCCGCATCTCGACCTGGTGCGCAGATAGGACCTCGAGGACCGCGGTCCACGCCGGGGGGACGAGGTACGCGGCGGGCGGGACGACGTCGACGGCCACGCGGACGCCCGTGTCCTTCGGGAGGCGCCACTCCCGCACCGAATCGAGATACTCGATCTGGACCGACCCCGAGACGTCGCTCATCGAACGACGGAACTCCTTGCCGAGGAACGGAACCGTGGTCGCGGTCCCGTCGCGTTCAAGGATCAGCGGGAACCGAGGCCCGGGGACCCCCGCGCGGCCGAGCCTCGAGGCGCGGTCGTCCGCCGTGCGGTTCAACGAGATCAGGGTAGCGGCGTCCCGCTCGAGGAGCTGGAGGAGCACGCGAAGAAGGTCGTAGTTCGCCCGGACCCGGATCCGATACTCCTTGAGCATGTGAAGTTCCACCAGGAGTCCGGGTCGATTCTCGAGGATGGTGTAGCCGGTCGAGAACCGCGGCGGATTGTCGTGCGCGGCGAGGCCCCGCAAGGGGTCGGTCTCATCCTTGAGGAACACGACATCCGGGAACGTCGGATGTCCGGACGCCTCGAGGCCCGCCACGAGTTCCGGGACCACCCCGCCGATCCATGCGCCGAGATCGGGGTCGACGTCCGGCGTGGCGTCCAACGCGAACGTGACCTCGTAGGCCATGTCCGCGCCGTCGGTCACGTGGTTGTCCACGAAGAAGTCGGGGAGCCATCGGTGGAACAACCGCAGGAACGCGCGGGTTTCGGGGGCGTCGGCCTTGAGGTAGTCGCGATTCAGGTTGAGGTTCGTCCCGTTCCCGCGCCAGCCCATCGCTTCGGGACCGGTCTGGTTGATCCGATGGAACGGCGACCGTCGCTCGTGCCCGTCCGCGTTGTAGACGGGAACCACCACCAGGACGACGTGGGAGGGAAGTCCGCCCAGCTCGGGACGCTCGACCAGGTCCCGGAGCAACGCGAGGCACGCGTCCTTCCCGTCCATCTCTCCGCTGTGGATCGAGTTTTGTACGAGCAGGACGACGCGCCCCGCGGCGTGGATCCGCGCGGGGTCGAACTCCCCGTCCCGCGATGCGATGACGGTCCATAGGGTGCGCCCTTCGCCCGTCGTTCCGAACGGTTCGAGACGGAGGGTCGCCGGGTGCCCGGCGACCAGGCGCTCGAGGAACGCGATCGTTTCGGCGTAGTCGGGGGTCGTGCGATACTCGGCCCGCTCGGCCGGGGTCCTCCAGTCGACGGAGCTCGCCGAGGGGAAGGGGGAACTTCGGCGGGGGGGTTCGGGAGGCATCGATCCGTCCTCGGGGCGAGCGGAGGACCCTACGCGAGGGACCGTATAGAGGGAATCGTCAACTCGACGGTCCCTCGCTCGGCCGGGTCCCGGAGGGCCCCCCCGAAGGAGAGATGCGCCCGAGCGGCTTCCAAGGGCCATGGCCGAACTGGTCCACATCGTCGGAATCCCCGGGAGCCTCCGCGCGGAGTCGTTCAATCGCAAGCTTCTCCGGGCCGCCCAGGAGCTGCTGCCGCCGGACACCACCCTCGAGCTGGCCGAACTGGCGGGGATCCCTCCGTTCAACGAGGACGAGGAGACGAAGCCTCCGGCGCCCGTCCGCGAGCTTCGCGCCAAGGTCCGTGCCGCGGACGCGGTGCTCTTCGCCGTGCCCGAGTACAATTACGGGGTCGCGGGAGTCCTCAAGAACGCGATCGATTGGGGGTCCCGCCCGCGCACGGAGAACTGCTGGAACGGGAAGCCCGTGGCCTGCGTCAGCGCGTCGGTCGGGATGCTCGGCGGCGCGCGGGCGGTCTACCAGCTCCGCCAGTCGTTCGTCTTCTTGAACATGCGACCGATCAACCTGCCCGAGGTCTTCGTCTCATTCGCGCCCCAGAAGTTCGACGCCGCCGGCCGGTTCACCGACGATGCCGGCCGCAAGATCCTCGCCAGCCTCCTCCTCGAGCTCTCGCAGTGGACCCGCCTCCTGCGAAGCGCGCCACCGAGCTCGGGGTGAGCGGACCGTCGGCGGGGTCGTCCGGGCCCGGAGAGCGGCCCGCACCGAGGCGGTGGGCGCTTCGTTCGGGCCGGTCCGCGGGCGGCCGGTGGGGAGGCGGTATGAGTCCCCACGGTCTCCTCGGGGGGCGATGAGCGAACCGCTCCGATCGGCGGATCGTCCCGCCGTCCCCTCGGGGAGAAAGCTCTGCCTCCTGAGCCGACATCGCGGCTGGCTCGACCCGACAAAGGCGGGGCGCTCCCACGCCGACGTCAACCTGCTCGCGGTCTACCTCGGCGCGCCGGTGCGGACCCTGGAGACCGCGTGGGCGGCGGTCTTCGGCGCGCTGATCCCGCCGACGGTGGCCCGCGCCTATCGGGGCGCGACCGCGCGGGCGAAGCTCTCGGAGGCCGAGGTCCGCTCGCTCGAAGAACTGGCGGAACGACTCCAGATCGAACTGCGGGTGATCGACTAGGGAATGCGCCCGGAGGCTCGTTCGCGGAGGGGAACGCGCCGCCGGTGAGCGGAACCGCGCGCCGGCCGCGGTTCGCCGCGCTCCGCCTCGACCGTCGCGTCTACCTTCTGGGGGGGGCGGGCCTCGTCCGGAGCATCGGCCGCTCCGCCACCTTCGTGTTCCTGCCTCTGGTCTTCGCCGAGGTCTACCATCTCTCCTACTTCGCGATCGGCCTCTTGGTCGCCGCGATCGTGCCGGTCAGCACCCTCTCGTATCTCGCGGGCGGCGCGCTCTCGGATCGCTTCGGTCGGCGATGGTTCGCCACGTTCCCTTCGTTCGGGAGCGCGATCCTCCTGACGTTGATGTGGGTGTATCTCGATCAGGGGCTCGCGCTCGTCATGGTGCTCTGGGGTGCGAACGCCCTTCTCGGTGGCCTGACCCGGCCGGCGCAGAGCGCGATGATCGGGGACGTCACCGCGCCGGAGCTCTCGGTCACGGCGTTCGGGGTGCAGCGGGTCTTCACGAACACGGGGTTCGCGCTCTCGCCCGCGATCGGCGGGTTCCTCGCCGCCTCCCAGGGCCTCTCGGCGCTCTTCCTGTTCGGGGCGATCACCTCCCTGGCCGAAGGAACGATCCTCTGGATCTTCCTCACGGAGACCCATGGAGGGACCCCCACGGCGAACGCGGGGAGGTTCGGGGGGATCGCCGAGCCGTTCTCCGATCGCCTGTTCGTCGCGCTGATCGTCGTCCTGGTCGGACTGGCGCTCTTGATGAACCAGTTCGGCACGCCGCTCGCGCTCTATCTTGGCTCGGTCCGCGGGATCTCGTACACCGAGTTCGGATTCATCTACGCGGTCAACGGCGCCCTGGTGGTCCTGCTGCAGCTGCCGATCGGACGTTGGATCGAGCGGCGGCGGCGGTTCCTCGCCTCGTTGGCGACGGGGACGCTCGCCTACGGCGCGTCGTTCCTGCTGTTCAATTGGGCCACGTCGTTCCCCCTCTACCTCGGGGCGATGGGCGTGCTGACCATCGGCGAGGACATCGTGAGCCCGACGCAGCAGACCCTGGTCTCGCAATTCGCCGGGACCGAGAGGCGCGGTCGGTACTTCGGGGCGTACAATGCCGCGACGAACGGCGCGCAGGTGGTCGGGCCGGTCCTCGGGACCCTCCTGCTCGGCCTCGGGACGTCGGGCCCGACGATCCTCTGGGTCGGGATGTTCGGCATCTCCGTCGTCGTCGCCGGAGGATTCCTCGCGCTTCGGTCCCGCGCCCGCCACGCTCTCGAGCCGAACCGCGGAGATCCGATGCTGGCGCGGGAACTGCTGCTCTCGGGGCGCGAATAGGCCCGCGATCCGCCGAGGCGCCCCGCCGGTGCGGACGGCGCGGAAGAACGAACGGTTAAATGGAGGGGTCAGGTCCGAACGCCGTGAGACTTCGGTATAGGTCCTTCGTGGCGCTCGCCACCGTCGCCGTGCTCCTCGCCTCCTCGATCGTCCCGCTCGTCGCGAACGGACCCACGCCCGGCGCTCGCGCCGAGGCGAGCCGGGCGTCCACGCCGATCTTGGGCGGGACACCTCCGACGCCGACCGGGGCGCCGCCGCGGCCCTCGATCGCTCTCCCGCCGAGCGCCTTCGACCTCCGCGCCGAGCGAACGGCCGGGGCGCTCGCCGCGGCCGGGGTCCCGGCGAGCCAGATCCGGCTTCCGTACGTCGGTCGACCGGCCGAGGTCGTTCGCGGAGCCGTCGTCCCCGGCTACGCGCTCGGGGCCGGCCCCGTGACCCCGGGGTACGCCCAAGCGCCCGCCCCCGCGGGGATCGCCTACTACGGGGAGAGCAACACGACCGGGACCCTCCAAGCGACCGTGCTGAACGCGTCGAGCGTGGCCGGCTCGCTCGACGTGCAGTCGCTCACGACCCTCTACTTGGACACGAACACTCCCGCGCTCTGGGGGATCCAGGAGAACGCGGTCCTCGCGAACGTTACGCTCGCCGGCACCCCCGGCTACGAGTTCTGGACGCAGAACGCGGTCGATGTGAACCAGCAGAATCAGACGTTGGCGCTCGGCGAGGACACCTGGAACTTTTCGGGGGGAGGAGCCACGCTCGGACCGAACTCCGTCCTCCGGCACGACCCGAACGGCTCGTTCGTCGCCGGGCTCTACATCGGCGAGGGGCCGTTGCTCTCCGCTCCGTGGCCGTTCGACCTGACCCTCTACCTGAACTCCTCCGTCACCGCGGACCGGAACCAAGAGCTCTGGTACAACTACAGCCTCACGGCGGCGGGCGGGATCCGTCGATCCGGGAGCTACGATTGGATCGTCTTCAACTCGGGGAGCGCGCTCGGCCCCAACCAAACGGCGCCGTTCACCGCGGACGGGACCCGGCTCGATCCCGTGGGCGAGACGAACGACTTCGAGCTCGACTACGGGATCGCCTCGTTCAACGGAGCGACCAACGTCGTGCTCGGAGCGAACGTGCGAGCGAACCTGAGCTACTGTCCCCTGGCGGTGGGGAACTGCGCCCAGGGCGGGTTCGCCCCCGTGCCGGCGGCCCTCGACTTCGGGAGCGAGACCGGAGAGACGTCCAGCGGGCTCGCGTTCACCTACAACGGAACGAATGAGACCGGCACCGCCGGGCCGTTCGTCCTGCGGGGGCTCTGGGGCTACTCGGCGGAGCCCGGGTCCGCCGCGGGGTCGACGCCTGTGATCAACTCGATTGCGGTATCGGGGTCCCCTCTCCCCCTCACCGCCCCTCCCTACGTCTTCGTCTTCTTCCAAAGCGCGAGCGGCGCCGACCCCTCCTGGTCGTGGGCCCCCGATGTGCCCGTCTGGCACCTCGCGCCCGGAACGTACCGCTACGAGCTGCTCCTCGCCGACTACGCCGAACAGTCGGGGACCCTCACGGTCGGCGCGTCGCCGGTCGCCCTCTCGGCGACGCTGCCGTACCGGCCGTCGAGCGGCGTCTACACGCCCCTGTGGGCGTTCTCGAACGCGCAGCTCGCGGGGATCGCGAGCGCGGGGAACGGGACGCTCGCGAGCCAATACGTCCCGTTCGACAATCCGACCTCGAGCTGCACCGCGTGCGGGAGCGCCCCGAACGACAATCTCTCCGGGCTCTTCTTCTCCTTCAACGATTACCTCTACCCGACGTACTCGGGCATCCTCTTCGACGGGACCACCGCCTACGTAGACCTCCAGGACCCGGTGAGCTTCTGCACCGAATGGTTCGCGTGGGGTCCGGTCGGACCGAACATGGCGAACGTCTGCTTCGACCTGCAGCTCGCGTTCGTTTCGGTCCAGCACCTCACTCTCGCCCACGCGAACATCACCGGGGGATGGCCGGCGATGTTCGAGGTCGAAACGACCGCCTTCGGCGTCGACCCCACGCAGAATTTCTTCCCGCAGGCCGACGTCACGTTCTGGAACTCGTCGGAGAACCTCGTCCTGGCGACAACGTTCGTTCCGACGATCACCGTCCCCTCGGGGTACGCGACGATCGGCGGCCAGGCCCCGTCCTTCGTCTGCTACATCGACTGCGTGGCCCCGGACGCGCTCCTGCTCTACGGCGGCTCCCACAACACGGTGTGGGGCAGCACCTTCCGCGACCCGACCGTGCCGAGCACCGGGACCGAGTTCGCGACATGGGCCGGCCTCGCCGAGGCCGAGAGCGGCGACCTGATCTACAACAACAACTTCTCGATCGACAACCCGGTCGTCTACCTGCCCTTCGACATCTTCCTCGATGCGTGCCCGGACGGGTATGCCGGCGGGTGCGGGCCGCTGGTCCCGCCGACCTACTCGGACGCGTGGAACGTCACGCCCCAGCCCGCAGATCGGGTCTCGAACGTCGTGAACGGGTTCGCCCTCTCCGGCAACATCCTCGGATCGGGCAACCCGGTCCAAGGGGGGAATTTCTGGTCCGGCTACGGGAACGCGCTCAATCCCGTCGGGCGATTGCCGTTCGTCAACACGTTCAACTACTCCGATTACGCGGGCCGGGGCGTCCTGCCCCCGGGGACCCCCACCGTCCATCCCAGCATCCTCGTGGGAGGGGATGCGGATCCCTTGCTGCCGCCCAAGTTCGCCGTCGTTCCGGTCGTCTTCGCGGAGTCGGGGCTGCCCCCGGGAACGCGGTGGTCGGTGACCTTGGACGGCGAGGTCCTTTCCGCGACGTCGGCGGAGATCGAGTTCCAGGTCCCGAACGGCAGTTGGCAGTTCCGAGTCGCGGCCCCGGCCGGGTTCGTCGCGAGCCCGGCCGCCGGGACCGTCGTCGTCAACGGGACCCTGGTCTCGCGCTCGATCCAATTCGTCCTCGCAAGCTACACCGTCGCTTTCGTCGAGTCGGGACTCCCGAACGGGACCTCGTGGAGCGTGACCCTCGGAAACCGTACCCTCACCGGGACCAACGCAACGATCGTCTTCGCCAGGCCGCGCGGGGTGTTCCCGTACACGATCGCCGACGTAGCGGGGTGGCACGAGACCACCCTCGCCTACGCGGGGACCGTCGATGTGAACGGGAGCAACGTGACGGCGCCGACGCTCGCCTTCTTCCCGTTCGAGTACGGGGCGTTCGTCGGGGAGTCCGGCCTCCCCGCCGGCACGCTTTGGACCGTGAACCTGACCGGGGGGACCTACTCCGGGAACACCGCCTCCATCGACTTCAGCGAACCCAACGGAACCTACTCCTTTTCCGTCTGGACCCCCGCGAACTACACGGGGGCCCGAGGGAGCTACGCGCTCGTCGTCGCCGGGGGCCCGGGCCGGGCCCTCGTTGGATTCAACGAGACGTTCGCGATCACCTTCGACCGTCCCGTCGGCGCCTCGCCGGGGAACGAGTGGACGGTCTACCTGAACGGAACGACGGCCGATGGCGGGCGGCGGGGGGGCCTCCTTCCGCAAGCCCAAGTGGTCCGCTCCACCACGGCGGCGACCCTCCGCGTCCTCGCCCGGAACGGGACGTACACGTACGCGATCGAGGTCGCCGGGCAACCGAACCTCGCCGCGCGGGGGTCGATCACGGTACAGAACGCCCCCGTGCTGGCCAATCCCCCGAGCCCGCCGCCGGCGGCGTTCCTCGGCTTTCCCGGAACCACGGGCTACCTCCTGCTGGCGGCGATCGTCGCGATCGTCGTCGCGTTGACCGTGCTCGTCGTCCTACGGATCCGACGGTCCGCTCGGTGACCAGGACCTCGCCGCGCGGACCCTCCGTTCGGTCGACACCGTCCGGCCGGCCCTCGCCGGACGGGGCCGGGCGGACGCGCGGGGCCGTCCCGGGACCGGGCGAGAGGTCTCCTCGGCGGAATCGTTACGTAGGTTCCCGGGTTCCGGCCGGGCCGATGGCGATGGATCCGATCGTCGAGGGAATGGAAGCTGTCAGCGTTCACGTCCACGACATCGAGCGAGCGCGCAAGTTCTACTCCGAGGTCCTCGGGTTGCGCGAGGTCAGTTTCCTCCCGGCCGCCTCCCGCGCCGCGTTCGCAATCCCCGGGAGCTCCACCCTGCTGACCATGCACATCCAGGCCGACGGGGAAGGGGGACGCGAACCAGGGACCGTCTCGGGGATCGTCTTCTCCAGCACGGATCCGGTCGCCGCGTGCGCGGAGGTCCGGCGGAGGGGGGGCACGGTGGTCGATGAACCGAGGACGTGGAACGGCCCGTTGGGCACGGTGACGCTCGGCGTGGTCGCGGACCCCGACGGCAACCAGTTCGTGATCCGCCGGCTGCGGAGCTGAGAAGCGGCGGCCCCCCGGGCGCTTCGGGCTATATCTGGAAGTGCCGCCTTTCCCGCACGGGACGGGCATGGCCAAGGAGCGGAATCGGCGATGGGTTCTCTCCCACCGCGTCGACGAGGAGGTTTCCGAAGAGAACTTCACCTGGGTCGAGTCGGAGATTCCCCACCCGAAGGCGGGCGAGTTCGTCGCGCGCAACCTCTGGATGTCGTTCGATCCCACCCAGATCCTCATGATCGCACGGCCGGCGGAGGGCGCCGGGAGCGCGGGAGGTCTTCCGCTGGGCGAGGCGATGAGCACGATCGCGGTCTCGGAGGTCGTCGAGTCCCGCCACCCCGAGTTCCGGCCGGGCGACATCGTCCACGGGCACATGGGCTGGGAGGACTATTCGGTCTCCGACGGGACCGGGTTCACCCCCACCTATCGCGTCCCGGAAGGGATCCCGCCTCGCTGGGCGATCGGCGTCCTCGGACTCACCGGGCTGGTGGCGTACTTCGGGGTCCACGAGATCGCCCGGCCATCGCCCGGCGAGACGTTCCTGATCTCGGGCGCCGCGGGCGGGGTGGGGATGGTCGCGACGCAACTTGCGAAGCTCTCGGGGGCGCGCGTGATCGCGATCGCCGGGAGCTCCGCGAAGTGCGATTGGTTGCGACGCGAGGCGGCGGTCGATGCGGCGATCGACTACCGCGCGGAAGACCTCGCCCAACGGCTCACCGAGCTCTGTCCAGATGGGGTCGACATCTACTTCGACAACCACGGGGGACCGACGCTCGACCTTGTCCTCGGACGCCTCCGCGCGGGAGGGCGCGCGGTGCTCTGCGGCGTGAGCGCGCTCTATCGCGCGGATCCCACGCCGCCGGGGCTCCAGAACTACGTGAACCTCATCCTGGTGAACGGGCGAATGCAGGGGTTGCTCGGCCGGGACTACGTGGGCCGGCGGGGCGAGGCGTTCGCGACGATGCTGCCGCTGCTCCGCTCGGGGCAACTCCGGTCGAAGGAGGATGTCCTCGTCGGCCTGCGCAACGCCCCGCACGGTCTGGCCCGACTTTTGGCGGGCGAGAACGTCGGCAAGCAGCTCCTCGAGAACGACTGAACCGCTAGACATCCCCCCCGGTCCCGACCCGGGTCGCGACCACGACGAGGACGACGGTCGCCGCCAGAGCGGCGCCGCCCGCGTAGACGTACGGGATCCAAGGGTTCGCCAGGAACAGGAAGCCGAGGATCACGTTGGACGCGAACAGACCGACGCTCCGAAAGGCCGTGAGGGAGCCGAGGCGTTGCGCGGTCTTCTCGGGCGGGGAGATCGCCGCGATGAGGGTCGGCTCGAAGGTCTCCACCGCCCCCAGGGCGGCCCCTAGGATCGCGGCCGCGACGAGGTAGACGACCAGCGGTTCGTGGAGACCCGCGGCGAGGGCGAAGAGGAAGGAGCCCGCCCCGGCGACCAGGTACCCGAGGAGCGCGAGGGCGAGGACCCGACGCGAGCGGACGCGTCCGACGAACAGGCCGACGGCGGAAGATACCCCGAGCGCGACCACGAAGACCAGAATCCCCCACGCCGCGTTCTGGACCCCTTGCGCCGTGGTGAGCACCGGGAATCCGATGCTGAACGATGCGAACCCGAAGAGGACGGTCGCGACCATCACCCCCCAGAAGATCCCACGGACCCGCGCCGAACCGATCGTCGGCGATGGGGCGGCGGGCGCGGCGGATCCGAGGGGAGGGTCGGATCGGGGCCCCGCCCGGCCGGAGCGGACGAACGCGAGCACGAGGGTCGACACGACCAACGGGGGGATGGTAAGCAGCAGGAGGGTGGCGTAGTCGATGCCGCCGAGCAGGAGGAAGAAACTGTAGATCGCGGCGATCATTCCGCCGCCGACGTCCAGCGCGTGCAGGAAGCCGAACGCTTCCCCCCGATGGGCCGGCGCCACCGACTCGGCCAGCATCGCTCGCCGCGGGGGCGATCGAAAGTTCCGGGCCCACCATCCCACGACGAGCAACCCCACGGCGAGGGCCGGTACGGAGGTGAGCCCCGCGAGCGCCATGAGGGGAAGGAACGCGTTGCCGAGGATCGCCATCCGCCATCGCCCGTACCGATCCCCCAGAACGCCCCCGAGGTAGCCGAAGAGGGCACCGGGGCCGTAGGCGAGCGCCTGGGAGAGGCCGTAGAGCCAGATCGGAGCGCCCAGGTGGAGCACCAGGTAGAGGGGAAACACCGCCAGGATCGCCTGGTACCCGAGGTCCGCGAAGAACGCCGATCCGGCGATCCCCCAGACGTCGCGGCTCCTCCACCCGGGCTCCGCCACGGGCCGCGGAAGCCGTATCGCGACTTACCGCTGCCGGAGCGAACGACCCGAGGCGTGGGCGGGGCCGAACAGATCGCGCGGGCCCCCTCGCGCGCTTCCGCCGACCGTACGCCGGTTCCTCGGGCCGGGGGCCGGACCCCCGCATCGTGGGTCGTCGACCGTCGCCCGAAGGGATCGGGGCGTGCGGAACGTTTATGGAAACGCGGGCTCCCTCCCGTTGCGAGCATGCTCTCCGGTCGCCGAGCGAAGAAGGAGGCGGAGGAGGATCGTCGCCTCCACGAGCAGTTCCTCGCGTCGGTCGTCGCGTCGTTCCGCCTCCGGCCGGGCGAGTCGCTCATCCGGATCTGGGCGGCGCGATGGTTCGCGTTCAAGCCGGAGCTCGGGGCGACCTCGGTCGATCAAATGCGGAACCGCCGCCCGGTCGAACTGGTCGCCAGCCCCGAGAATTTCGTCGGGGGAGTCTGCGCGTTGACGTTCGCTCGATTCGGCTTCTTCGCCGGCTACACCTCGCACGAGCTCCGGAACGTCCTCAAGTTCGCGGAGGGGGTCCCCCTCCCCGAGCAGTTCGGCCCCGGCACCCCCTACTGGAGCGCGGCGAAGCCGTTGCTCGCCCGCAAGGCTCGCCTCATGTTCGTGATCCCCGTCGAAAACCTGCACGTTCTCTTCCCCCCGGTCCCGGGCCAATCGGACCTGACCGCCATGGTCGCCCGGGAAGGGGTCTTCGGGATCCTCGGGGACTCCAGCCCCGAGGTCGTCGCGATGATCCGCGCGACCCGCGATCGGAGGCGAGAGGCCCTCGGGCTCCCGCCGATGATCCGCGCCGCGTGCGACTTTTGCGGAAACCCCACGGCCCCCAGCGCGACGCGCTGTCCCTCTTGCGGCGCCCCGATGATGGACTGACCGGCCGCTCGCCACCGACGACGCGCCGACCCCCGGATCGGCATCGCCGACCGCCCCACGGGGCGCGTTCGAACGCTCCCGCGAGGATGGGGGGTCGCGTCGTCGTTGCCACGAGCCGGACCGCGCTCGGGTCGGGCCGCTCCGGGTTCGCAAGGCAGAACGCCCCAAGAGCTTAGGAACCATCGTCGGCATGATGGATCGATCGTTCGCTCCTGGCAACTCATGCATCCTACCGACGCCGCCCCCCGCGCACCGCCCGCCTCCCGGCCGTGGCTCGTGGCCTACTCCGTCGGGGTGATCGCGCTCTTCGTCGCGATCGGCGCGCTCCTGTTCTACGGCCTCGAGCAGGTCTCGGTACTGCCGATCTCGTTGTCCGCGTTGCTCCGCGTGATCGTGGCCCTCGCCCTCGGCGTGGGGGCGATCTACGCGATCAACGCCGTGATCCGATCCGCCGTGACCCGAGCCTGGGGGCAACGTCGCGCCGGGCAGGCCAGCGCGATCTTCCGCATCGCCGCCTACGTCGTTCTCGCGCTCGTGGCCTTGAGCCTCCTCGGGGTCTCGAGCCTCGCCCTGCTCGCCGGCGGCACCTTCGCGGGGCTGGTCATCGGGTTGGCCGGTCAGGACGTTCTCGCGAGCCTGTTCGCCGGGATCGTCATCCTCGCCGCAACCCCGTACCGGGTCGGCGAGCGCGTGACCATCACGACCTGGCAGTACGGGCTCGACGTCCCGGCGTATCCGCCGAAGTTCTACTCGCAAGACTTCCTGATCCCGGGCTACACGGGGACGATCGTCGACATCGGGATCTTCTACACGACGATGCGCACCGACGACGCGACGATCATGAAGTTCCCGAACAACATCGCGGTGCAAGCGGCGGTGATCTCGCACGAGGTGCTCGCCCGCCCGGTGAGGACCAAGGTCGAGATCACCGGCGTCACCCGCGACCCGGCGGAGGTCGTCGACGCGTTGCGCGCCGCCGTCGTCGGGAACGAGTGGGTCACCGACCCCGCCGCCGTGCGCGTCACGATCAATCAGGCGACCGCCGCCTCCTACGTCGTCGCGATCGACGCCTGGTGCCGCGGCGCGCACGAGGAGGCCCCCCGAAGCTCGATCCTGATCACGGCCCTGAGGACCGTTCGGGAGCTGCAGCGCTCGGAGCGCGCCGCGACGGGAAGCTGACCCCCCGACCGATCTCGCTTCGAGCCCGTTCCTGGCGCTCGCCGAAGCGGACGGACCGATCGACGGCCCCGGGGGTCCCTCCGACGCGGTCGATACGAGGCCGTTACGCCGGGGGAGCGTACCGGACCGCGAGATCCTGGAAGACGTCGGTCACATCCTCGCAACGATCCGTGATGACCTCGAGCCGCTCGTAGAAGTCCTTCCACTTGAGGATCTCCAGCGGATCGGTCTGCTCGAAGAGCCGGGCGAGGAGCTGGCGGAGCAGGTCGTCCGCTTCGTTCTCGAGCCGGTTGACCTCGATGATCGACTCGTTCAACGCCGCGGTCTCTCCTCGCTCGAGTTCGTCGAGCGCGAGGATCCCCTTGCCCACATACTCGACGCTCTCGATGACGATCTGGCTGAACCGGTCGAGTTCCGGGCGGGGGTTTCGCAACTGGTAGGTCTCCACGCGCGCCGCGACCGATTCGATCCCGTCCATGATGTCGTCCAGCGCGCTCGCGAGATGCCCGACGTCCGATCGGACCTCGCTCGAGAGACGGCGATTGTTGAGCTCCACGTAGATGCGGTGGACCTCCTCGTCGGCGGCGTGCTCGATCGCGCGGATGCGGCCCACCTGGGCCGTCGCATCCTCCTCCGGGTGGACGAGCAAATGGCGCAGCGCTTGGGCGCCGCGCGCCGTCGTGAGCGAGAGGCTCCGCAGATACGTCGAGAACTGTTGGACGAGGATCGCCAGCTCGTCCTCGCGCGACGCCGCTTCGAGGGTCCGGAGCTTGGTCTCGGGGAGCCAGGCGATCGTCACGAGGACCCCCGCAAAGCTCACCCCGGCGAGCAGGGCGAAGAACCAGCTCAGCCCGTAGGCGTGCAGGAGCGTGGGGAAGAAGAACACGGCGAGGACGGCCCCGGTCTTCCCGGCCGCGGCGGCGATCCCGTGCCCGCTCGTGCGGAACTGCGTCGGGAAGACCTCGCTCGGATAGACGAAGGTCGTCGTGTTCGGCCCCATGTTGCCGAAGAAGAAGGTGAGCCCGTAGATCGTCAGGAACGCCGGGATCACGGCGACCAGAGGGGTGTAGGCGATCGAGAGGACCAGGAAGGCGACCGCCATGACCGCGAATCCCGCGATCTGGAGCGGTCGGCGGCCCACGCGATCGATCAGATAGACGGCGGCCCAGTACCCGGGGACGGCCGCCACGAGCGCGATCAAGACGTTGCCGAGCGCGAGCAGGCGAACCTGATCGAGCGGAGCGGCCCCGGCGGAGGCCGCGAAGCCGATGTTGGAGAGGATCGTCGGATTGAAGATGCTGGTCGAATAGAACGCGGCGTCGAGGAGGAACCACGCCGACGCCGTCGCCAGGATCAGGAGGCCGTAGTTGTCCAGGATCGTCCGGAGGGACGGGCGCCGTCGGGGGGCCGCATCGGTTTGGGAGTCCACGACCGTCCCGGTGATCCGCGAGACGGTGTTCGCCGCCTCCTGCCCCTTCCCTTGCGAGAGGCTGAACCGAGGGGTCTCGGGCAGCCGGGCCCGGAAGTACATCGTCACGAGCGCGGGGACCGCCCCCATTCCCAGGATGAGCCGCCACGCCACGTCGAGCGACGTGGTCCCGTAGACCACGGCGAGGCTCACGGCGGCGCCGGCGAGGAGACCGAACCCCTGCATCGCGAACACCGACGCGATAAGCCGCCCGCGGTTCCGCTGGTTCGCGTACTCGCTGACGATGGCGGCGCTGAGAGGGTACTCCCCGCCCACGCCGACGCCCAGCACGAACCGCCACGCGGTCAGGATCCCGATCGTCGTGAGCCCGAGCGCGGGGACGCTGAGCGCGCTTCCGACGGCCCCGACGACGAGGACGGCCAAGGTCACGACGTAGACGCGTCGTCGACCCCAGCGGTCCGCGAGGAACCCGAAGAGCACCGGACCAAGGATCGCCCCCATCAAGGCGGCGGCCGCCAGGAGGCCGATCGAGAGCTGCTCCGCGGACCCGGTGATCGAGCCGCCGTAGTACTCCGCGACGAGGATCGGGATCGCGAGGCTGATGACGAACAGGTCGTAGGCGTCGGTGAAGAACCCGACCCCGGCCACGACGATCGAACGGAAGTGGAAGCGACCGATGCGCGATTGGTTCAACGCAGTGAGCACATCCGCCGCGGGGCTCGCGGACCCCGGTCGGGGGTTCGTCGGGGGGGGCACGGCGGTCGACCTCGGGTCAAGGATATAGTGCTTGCCAAGGCGCCGGTCCCTCCGAACAGCCACCCTCCACCCGCGATGGTCGGCGACCGATCGAGGGCGCGCCCGACGCCCCGGGTCGGTCGTCGGAGGGCGGCGCGACCCCCGTGCTGCCGGGGGAGCCGGCCGGCGGTCCCCGCTCTCGATCGGGAGCGCGAGCGCAGCGGGGGCCGCCGCGTCCCGGTGCTTCCCACCAAGGTCACGGAGAAGGCTTCGCCGGTCGACGGAGCATGTCCCCGCGCACGGTGCGGGGTGCGGACCTAGAGAAGTGCCGTCCGCAGAAGCAGGGCGATGCGCGCCGCTTCGGCGTCCGTGAGCTGGGAGATCGCATAAGTGGTGGGCCACATCCGGCCCTGATCCAACTTCGCCTTGTCGGTGAACCCCAGGGTGGCGTATCGGACCCCGAACTTCGCGGCGGGCTGGACGAAGCAGACGATCTCATCCCCGCGGGAGTACGCGGGCATGCCGTACCACGTTCGAGGGGTCAGATCCGGGGCCACTTCCTGGACGATCGCATGAATCCGCTCGGCGATGGCTCGGTCGGACCCGTTCATCTCGGCGATCTTGGCACGGACTTGCTTCTCTCCGTCGAGCTTCGAGCGCTCCGCCTTCAGTTCCTGGGCGCGCTCGCGCATCGCGGCCCGCTCTTCCCGGGTGAACCCCGGGGAGGCGGCGCGTGCCGGCCCGGCCCGGGGACCCTTCTGCGCCGGCATCGACCGGCGATGAGCGCCCGCACTAAAACGATTCCGAATCCGGAGCGGAGACGGTGGGTGCCGGTTCGCTCGCCGTGGATCCCCGTCCGTCCCGGACCGCGAACCAACGGGTCGCGACCCGGCCCCCCCGATCTCCGTGCGGCAACTGGATATGCGCCCCGGCGGTCGGCGTAGCGTGGCGCTCCCGGAATCGGCCGCGTGCCCGAGTTGCGGTCAACCGATGGAGCCCGGCATCCTGGCGACGACGGGGGTGATGGCGTGGCAACAGCGGAAGACCCGCCTCCTTCTCGACGGGGAGATCGTGGGCAAGAAGCGCGTCGCGACCACCCCCAACTACCCCGCGCTGCGATGCCGCGGGTGCGCGCTCATCGTCTTCGACCATCTCCGAGGGCTCTGAGGCGGGATCGTCGAGCCGATCCCGCAT
>JAJZMW010000084.1 GCA_021848165.1 Thermoplasmata archaeon | reverse complement strand
AAGAGAAGGACGGCGACAATGGTGTAGTTGAAGTCGACCGGGACCAGCGACATCGCGAACAGCGAGGCGGCCGCGACCGCGAGGCCGGCCGTGGCCAGCGTGCGAGCTCCGGAGCGGTCGGACATCCAACCGCTCAGCGGGCCGGCGACGAGGAACCCGGCGATCATCGGGGTCATCAGGATCCCCGCCCACAGCGGGGTCTGCGAGAACGAGTACCCGTGCAGCGGGAGCCAGATCCCTTGGAACCAGACCACCAGCACGAGCATGAGCCCGCCCCGGGCGAGCGACCCGAGGAGGGAGGCCGTCGTCCCCGCGGCGAACGCGCGGATGCGGAAGAACTCCAGTCGGAACATCGGGTCGGCGACGCGCTTCTCGATCAGCACGAACGCCCCGAGGAGCGCGGCCCCTCCGACGAGGGCGGCGATGACCCACGGGGAGGCCCAGCCCATCGTCGAGCCCCCGTACGGGAGGAGACCGTAGGTGATCCCGACAAGGATGGAAGTGAGCCCCGCCGCGAAGGCAACGTTCCCCAAGTAATCGATCCGCTGGTTCGAGCGGCGAACCGAGGTCTCCCGCAGCTTCCAGTACGCCCAGATCGTGCCGAAGACGCTCACCGGAACGCTCACCAGGAAGATGATCCGCCAGGTGGGAAGGACCAGCGGGCCGAAGTGAAGGTCGGGGATCCCCGCGAGGATGCCGCCAACGACCAAGCCGACCAACGAGCCGCCGATGAACGCGATCTGGTTGACCCCCATCGCCTTCCCCCGTTCGCGCGGAGGGAACGCGTCCGTCAGGAGGGCCGCCGAGTTCGCGAAGAGGAACGAGGCGCCGACGGCTTGGATGAGACGGAAGTAGACCAGGGCCCACGCGCCGGTGGTGCCCTGCCACGGCTCAAGGAAGAGGAGGATCGACCCGACGGCGAAGATCGCGAACCCAAAGTTGTACATTCGAGCGCGACCGAACATGTCGGAGAGCCGTCCGACCGTGACCAGCATCGTCGCCGTGACGACGCCGTAGCCGAGGAGCAGCCAGATCAGCAACGGGAAGTTCGACTGGTCGAACGGGTTCACCCCGAGACCGTTGAAGACGACCGGGAGGGAGATCAACAAGATCGATCCGTCGATGGCGGCGAGCAGACCGCCGAGGGTCGTGTTCGAAAGGACGGTCCACTTGTACTCCATCGGCCCGACCCCTACGGCGGCGCCGCGAGCGCGCGCGAGAGCCCCGTGAGGCCCCGCTCCAACGCCGCGAGCTCTCCGGGCGTCATCCGCGTCGTCACGTCGCGCAGGAGTCGGAGCATGGTCCGCTTCCCGTGGGCGTGGATCCGCCGTCCGGCGGCGGTCGCCGTCAGCCGGATCGCGCGCCGATCGGCGGGCTCGCGCGCCCGCGCCACCCAGCCACGGCGCACGAGGCGCTGGATCAACGTCGTCCCGCCGGACGGGGTCACCCCGGTCGTCTCGCAGAGATCGCGACCCCGCGTCGGGGCTCGCACGCACATGTCGAGAGCGACCCACTCGGTGTAGGGGATGTGGAGATCCCGCAGGATGGCACGCTGGTGGCGGCGGAGGCCGAGGAACGCCTCCCGCAAGATGGCGATCGTCGCGTCCCCCGAGACGGAAGGACTCCGAGCCGATGTCCCGGTCACGCGTCGTCGTGACCCCGACAGATTATTACGATTTCGAACTATCCGACGAGCGCGCGCCCGTGCCGTCGGGACCCCGGCGGCGGCCGACCGAGGGAGGGCCGGTCCCGCACGCGACCCAGCGAGAGACGGGCGCGGGGGGATTTGAACCCCCGACCCCCGGGTTAGGAACCCGGTGCTCTCTCCAAGCTGAGCAACGCGCCCCGACCGGACTGCCCTTTCGCGCATTTGACTACTTGCCCCCTACGCTCGCCGTGTCGAGAAGCTCGAGCGCGGATGCCACGCGGGAGCGGCGCACGAGCGGCTCTACGTATAGACGCGTCGTTTCTGGGGATCGGTGCCCCAACGCCTCGCTGACGTCCTCCCAGTCCGCGCCCCGAGCACGGAGCATGGTGGCGACTCCCCGTCGGAAAGCGTGCGCCGGCCAGCGCGGAGTTCCCGCCCGCCGCTCCGCCGAGTGGAGAAGGCGATCGGCGTAGGCCCAGCTGACACCGATCAAGCGCCCGTCGTCCTCTCGGCAGAGGAGATGCCCGGTGTCTCCCGAGCATCGTGTGGCCCATGCGGCGCGGTACGGCAAGTACCAGTCCAGCTCGGCACGGAGCCGAGCCGTGAGGGGGAAGGTCGCGCTCACCTCTCCACGCGATCCCTTTTCCCGCACGTCGTACACCGGCGGGATCCGGTCGAGGTGAAAGTCCCTCACCATCGAGCGAACGACCTCTACTCGTCGCCGCCCTACACCGAGCAGGGCCGTCACGACCCGCTCTTGACCCACGGCGGCGTTGAGGATCCTGTCCCGATCCTCTGGCGGGACTACCGGGGTCCGGGTCGCGCGACCTGGATAGCGTCGCCGCAGCTGGGACTCCTGCACAACCCAGTTCCCAAGGCTCGATAGGAAGCTTCCCCAGATCCCGAGGTAGTGACGCGTAGTCTTCGGGGATACTCCCGGGCAGAGTTCGGAGAGGATGTAGAGCAGGTCCTCTTCGGTCGTCCGCTCCGGTCCGTGCGGGGCGAGCCTTGCGGTGTGGCGCATCACACGGCCGACCTCGTACCCGTTCCTTCCCATGTACCGGCCTT
>JAJZMW010000017.1 GCA_021848165.1 Thermoplasmata archaeon | reverse complement strand
TTGAAGACCATCGCCGACAGCGAGAGCTGCCAGAGGCCGCGCTGCGAGATCAACCAACGCAGCCCATGGCGGATCGACGAGAGCATCCCCTCCTTGGGAGCCTGGTCGGAGGGCCCCGCCCCGAGCGGGAGCGGCCGGCGCACGAGGAGGAGAACGGTGGCGAGCGCCGCGATCCCGTAGGCGAGCGCGGCGTAGGCGAACCCGAAAACGACCCCGACGGTGGCGATGATCCCGCCGCCGACGGCGCCCGAGACCGCCTGGACGGTGGAGGTCGCGGCCCGGTCGATCCCGTTCGCATCGGCCAGCTCTCCGGGTTCCACGACGTCCGGGAGGTACGCGTAGGAGGTCGAGCGGCGCAGTTCCGAGGCGGCGGTCCATGCCATCACGACCGCAACCAGGGGCGTCAGCACGAAGCCAAGCCGCAGGGCGAACGCCGCCAGGAGGACGAAGGCGGCGGCGCGCACCGCATGGGCCGCGATCAGGAGATGGCGTCGGTCGTAGCGGTCGACCCAGGTCCCGGCCGGGAGGCTCGCGCCCACGGCCGCCAACGACTCGGCGAGCGCGACGATCCCGACATCGATCGCCGAGCCGGTGGAGACGAAGACGTACCAAGTGACGACCACGCCGGCGACCGAGGTCGCGGTCGCCGAGAGCGCGTCTTGCGCCACGAACCCGAGGAACCCTCGATGGCGGAGGAGGCGGCGCGCGAACGGGGGTGGCGCGCCGGGTCGAGGAGCCCCCGAGGACACCTTCGCGCCACCGATCCGCGGCTCATTACTCCTCATCGGCTCCCACCGAACGAACGGCGACCCTCCTCGCGGGGATGGGAGGAGGCCCGACCGAGCGGCGACGGCTCACCCGCGACGGCGGGTCGGGCGCGAATCGCCTCGGCGGGAGCGGGGTCGCGGGGAGGCCCGGCGCCCGGACGGGCGGCAGTGCCGGGCGCGGGAGCTCGCCTTCTGGAAGGAGAACTCTCCGCACTCCGAGCAATGGAAGAGGGCGAGACGGTCCGGGTCCTCGACGCGGGAGCGTCGATAGTTCTGGTTCCAGTACGTCTCGCATACGATCGGCCCGTCGCGACGCGCGATCCCGAGGTCCCAGGCGTAGCGGGTCCCGACGCGCAGGTCCTCGCGTGCGAGATCGAGCCGGCCGTCGAGGAGCTTCGCGAGGATCGAATGGAGCCGGCGGATCCCGGGTCGGTCGGAGTAGAGGATCAGGCGAGAGACGTACCCGGACGGGCACGCCTGAACTCCGAGAAGGTCCCGCCCGCCGACGACCAGCGTCACTCGGGATCCCCCGGCGCAGTGCGAGCAGGGGCTCGGGCGATCGAACCGAGAGGAGAGGAGCCGACCGACCGACGCTCGCGTCACCGCGGCCCGCCGGCTCGCGCGCCGACGCGGCGCAGGCCGCTCGAGCCGACCGCTGCGAAGAAGGCGGCGCCATCCGGCCCGCGTGTACCTCACCCCTTCCGGGTACCCCGTCAAGAGGTGGCGGAACCCTCCGCGCGACGAGCGCGCGAAGACCTGGGGGATGAGATAGTCGGGGGCCCAATCCCCCCAGCGGCGCACGAGCCGGTCCGCGATCGGGGTCGCTCGCTTCGAATCGATGTCGAGCAGCGTCAATCGGATGCGGCCCTGGGCGGCGAGCCTCTGCAGGGGAGGAACGACCGTCGGAACGCAGTGCGGGCACCACGCAGCGTACACGACATCGATCTCAGGGAGGTTCGTTCGACCGGGCATGGGAGGACCCCGGGAGACTTCGGCCCCTGTTACGTTGCCGGGCCGGTGGCTTCCGAGGGCCGATCGGGAGCTTGGGGGGACGCGGGCGAGCGCCGCGCTTCGCCAGCCGATGCTCCTCTTCGGGAGGCTCCGATGTCCGCCGGGTCGGTTCGCCGGACCGCCCTCGTCGTCCCGGGGGAACCACGCGGACGGCCGACGAGCCACGGAGCCCGAGCGCCGCGGCTCGGGACTCCTAGGCCCGAGGGGGGGCGGCGTGGAGCCGGGGCCCCTCGTCGACCGGCCGGGGGCGGGTCCGCCGGGGCCGACTCGCTTCGTGAAACACGGCGAGAGCGACGAGGACCATCGCAAGGCCGAGGAGCTCGGGGGTCCCGAACGGCTCCCCGAGCAGGAGCGCCCCGACCGCGAGGGCGACGAGCGGGCTCACGTAGTTCACGAGGTTGCTCGACACCGGCCCCGATCGGTGCACGAGGCGGAAGAAAAGCGTGTAGCCGACGACGACGCTTCCGCCGCCGAAGTACACGGCCGCCGCGACCGTCGTGAGGGAGATCGCGAACGGCGCGCCGAGCGAACCGGTGGCGAGGAGGGCCAGGAGAGCGACCGCGCCGGCTCCCGCGAACTGGGCCGCCTGCCCGGCCGGTGTCTCCCCGTTCGGGCGATACCGTTGCACGAGCACGGCGCCGGCCGCTTCGCTCGTCACGCCGCCGAGGATCGCGGCGAACGCCCATCCGTTCGCGAGGAGCGAGGTCCCGGCCGCGGCGAGATCGATCGCCACCACGCCCAGGAGGCCGAGCGCGAGCGCCACCGCCCCCAGGGGCCCGATCCGGACCCCGAGGCCGAGCGCGAGCGCCACGAGGACCGTGAGGATCGGGGAGGCCGCGTACACGACCGCGGCGAGCCCGCCGGTCGCGTACTGGACTCCCCAGAAGAGCAGCGCGTTGTTCATCCCGATCAGGATCCCACCGAGGACCGCCGATTGCGCGAGGAACCGCCCGGTGGGG
>JAJZMW010000034.1 GCA_021848165.1 Thermoplasmata archaeon | reverse complement strand
GGCGGGTCGTCCCGATGCCACGGCTCGGATCGGAGCGCGCCCGGAGCTCGTCCTCCCAGGCGTCCTCGATCTCGTGGAGGGGGAGGAGGACGTGCGCCCGGTCCGAGATCACGATCTCGCCCTTGCGGAGGTGCTTCTCCTCGAGCTCGCGCATCTCCTCCAAAAACCGCATCGGTTGGACGACCATCCCGGGGCCGCTCACCGCGATCCGGCCCTGGCGCAGCGCGCCGACGGAGATCTGGTGGAGGACGACCGATCCCTCCGCGAGGTGGATCGAATGGCCCGCGTTCGGGCCCCCGCCGCTCCGCACGACGACGCGGGCGTCCTCCGCGAGGTAGTCGGCGATCTTCCCCTTCGCCTCGTCGCCGTATTGGGCGCCGATCACGACCCGGACGGTCATCGTACGGACCCAGGGGAGGGGTCGCCATAGAAACGCGTTGCGCCGGCAGACCGTGGCGTGCGACGGCGGCGCGCGACGACCATAAGTGTAAATCCCCGCCGTCGGTCCCGGCGAGAATGGTCGCTCGTCGCGTGGGCGAGGTCGAGATCTCGGGCATCCGGCGGATGTTCGAGGCGGCCCGACCGAGCTCGATCAACCTCGGTCTCGGGGAGCCGGACTTCAACCCCCCGGCCGACGTCGTGCGCGCCTACACGGAGGCGGTGCAGAACGGGGCGAACCACTACGGCCCCACGGCCGGGCTCGCCGAGCTCCGCGATCGGGTCGCCGAGCTCTATCGGGACCGTCTCGCGTCGACCGGCCGCGAGAACGTCGTGATCACCTCCGGCGGCACCGAGGCGCTGATGGCGACGGCGTTCGCCCTCTACGATCCCGGCGACGAGGTCCTGGTGCCCGACCCCGGATTCGTGCTGTACGCCCCGCACGCGCGCCTCGCCGGCGCGCATCCGATCCCCTACCCCCTCGAGGAGGACGACGGGTTCGTCCCCCGGATCGAGGAGATCGAATCTCGCATCACCCCGCGCACGACCGCGATCGTCGTGAACAGCCCTTCGAACCCGACCGGGGGGGTCTTCCCGCGGGCGACGATCGAAGCGATCGTCCAGATCGCCGAACGCCACGACCTCGCGATCGTCTCCGACGAGGTGTACGACCGCATCACCTACGAGACGCCGGCGACGTCGTTCTGGGGGCGCAGCTCGCGCGCCGTGATCATCAACTCGTTCTCGAAGACGTTCGCCGCGACCGGCTGGCGTCTCGGGTTCGTCGTGGCGTCGCCCGAGCTCCTCTCGGCGATCGGGAAGATCCACTACCACATCATGGCCTGCCCGTCGACGCCGGCCCAGCGGGCCGTGCTCAAGGGCCTCGAGAGCGACCTCTCGGCGACCCGTCGGATGGCGCGAGAGTTCCGCGCCCGACGCGACCTCGTGATGCGGGAGTTCGAGACGATCCCCGGGATGCACTGCACGACCCCGCGGGGCGCGTTCTACGTCTTCCCCCGGTTCGACTGGGAGGAGACCAGCTCGCAGGCGGCGATGGGCCTCCTGGACGCGGGGCTGATCACGACCCCCGGCGACGCCTTCGGCTCCCGGGGCCAGCGTCACCTGCGGATCTCGTTCGCCGCTTCGCGGGAGAACCTCGTCCGCGGTCTCGCGATCCTGCGGCGTTACGCCGAGCGACGGACCTCGCGGCGTTCCGCGGGCCGCGGGGAGGGGCCCGCGAGCACATCGCGGTAGACCGCTTCGAGCCGTTCGACCAGAGCCTCCCACGTGTAGCGCGGAACGATCCGCTCGCGCCCGTACTGCCCCATCGCCCGGCGCCGGGCCGCGTCCGGCCAGAGTTCGAGCAGCGCCGCCGCGAGCGCCCGCTCGTCGTGCGGGGGGACGAGGAGGCCGGCCGAGCCGTCCTCGACGAACTCCGGGATCCCCCCGACCCGGGTCGCGACCACCGGGGATCCTTGCGCCATCGCCTCGAGAAGGACAAGCCCGAACGCCTCGTACTCGCTCGGGAGGACGAAGAGGCCGCCGTCACGGAACGCTCCCGCGAGCAGGGACTCGTCCGCGAGGAACCCGATCCGGAAGACCCGCCGGTCGAGGCCGGCGAGGCGGACCCGTCGCGCCACCTCCTCTTCGACCCCCCCATCGTCGCCGACCAGGACGAGGCTCACCTCAGGGTCTTCGGCGGCCAGGACCCGGAACGCATCGACCAGCTCGAAGAGGCCC
Source organism: Thermoplasmata archaeon (assembly GCA_021848165.1). GTDB lineage: Archaea > Thermoplasmatota > Thermoplasmata > Lutacidiplasmatales > UBA184 > Lutacidiplasma. The sequence continues at coordinate 571 of JAJZMW010000034.1, read as the reverse complement.
TTGTTCGGCGCGAGGCGCCCAACGAAGAGGAGGTACGGCCCCGGGATCCCATACCGCCGCGCGAACGTCCCCGGCTCGGTCGGAGGGGGAAGGGGGGTGTACCCCGGGGGAACGACGCGGACCTCAGGAAGGGGCCGGCCGAGCCGTCGGAGGAGCCGCTCCTCTTCCTGGCTCTCGACGAGCAGCATCGCCGCGTCGGCGAGCCCCGGGGCGCCGATGCGGCGGTCGTAGAACGCCCGGAGCCGGTGCCGGGTCCAGCCGCCGACCATCGACGTGATCGGATGGAAGTGGGCCGCGAGAACGTAGGGGAGGCCCCGCTGCCGGCGCAGGCGGCGAGCGACGGCGACCTGGTGCGTCCCGTACGTGTGGACGTGGAGGAGATCGGGCGGGGCGGCCCGGAGGGCTCGATCAAGCCCGCGGAAGAACGGGTAGTGGAGCGGGCCCGGGAGCGACCAGGCCGGGAGCCGGTCGATCGTCCCCCAGGCGGTCGTCTCGTGGCGCGGGACCTCCGGCGGGAGCCGCTCCCAGGGGAACTCCCGTCGCAGGTCGGTCGTCCAGACCCCGACCTGGT
>JAJZMW010000140.1 GCA_021848165.1 Thermoplasmata archaeon | reverse complement strand
CCCGGACCTCCTCCGGGGTGTTGTAGAGGTACGGGCTCGCGCGGACCATCGCCGGGACCCCGAACCGCTCCATCACGATCTGGGCGCAGTGCTGGCCGGCGCGGACCGCGATCCCCTCCGCGTCCAGGAGGCTGCCGACGTCGTGCGGGTGGATCCCGCGCATCGCGAAGGAGAGGACCGCGAGCCGCTCGCGGACGTCGCGGGGGCCGTAGACGGTGAGCGACTCTCCCAGATGGTCGTGCACGAGATCGAGGAAGAGGCGGGAGAGGGACCGGTCGTGCTCGGCGAGCGAGGCCCACCCGATCGGCTCGAGAAAATCGAGCGCCGCGTGCAGCCCCACCGCGCCGGCGATGTTCGGCGTTCCGGCCTCGAATCGGCCGGGGGGCTCGCGATACGTGATCCGATCTCGCGTCACCGACTCGATCATCTCGCCGCCCCCCATCCAGGGGGGAAGGGAATCGAGCAACTCGAAGCGGGCCCAGAGCGCGCCGATCCCCGTGGGACCGAGCGCCTTGTGTCCGCTGAACGCGAGGAAGTCCGCCCCGAGGTCCCCGACGTCGAGGGGAAGGTGCGGCGCGGACTGCGCGGCGTCGACGACGACGAGGGCCCCGGCGCGGTGCGCGGCGTCGGCGATCGCGCGCACCGGCACGATCGACCCCAGGACGTTGCTGACGTGGGGCAGGGCGACGACCTTCGTCCGTCCGTCGCTCCAGAATCGCTCGTAGGCGTCGGGAGCGAGGCGACCCTCGTCGTCGATCGGGGCAAAGGAGAGCTCGATCCCGGAGTAGACGCGCAGCAGGTGCCAGGGCACGATGTTCGAATGGTGGTCCATCTCGGCCACCACGACGCGATCCCCCGCCCGGAGCCGGGAGCGGGCGAGGACTTGGGCGACGAGGTTCAACGATTCGGTGGTGCCGCGCGTGAAGACGATCTCCTCCGGTCGCGCGGCGTGAAGGAACCGCGCCACGCGGGCGCGGGCGCCTTCGTAGGCCTCGGTCGCCTCTTCGGCGAGGGCGTACGTCCCCCGGTGCACGTTGGCGTTCGTCTCCGCGTAGTATCGCCGCTCCGCATCGAGGACGCAGCGGGGCTTCTGCGAGGTCGCCGCCGAGTCGAGGTAGATGAGCGGGTGGCCATGGACCTCGCGCTCGAGGATCGGGAACTCTCGGCGCAGCTGCCGGACGTCCATCGCACCGCCTCCTCCGGTCGGAGAGGACGCGGGCGGCTTTAGTTCGCGGGGGCGACGCCCACGCGGACCCAATCGTACCCTTTGGCTTCCAGCTGCTCGACGAGCTCGCGTCCGCCCGAGAGGGCGATCTGCCCCTCGACCATCACGTGGACGCGGTCCGGCCGCAGGTACTTCAGGATCCGCTGATAGTGGGTGATCAAGAGCACCCCCGAGCCGGGGTTGTGGAGCTTCGCGACCGTCTCTCCGACGGCCCGGACGGCGTCGATATCGAGCCCAGAGTCCGGCTCGTCCAGGATCGAAAAGAGCGGGTGGAGCGTCGCCATCTGCAGCACCTCGTTGCGCTTCTTCTCCCCGCCCGAGAACCCTTCGTTCAGCGAGCGCTTGAGCAACGCCTCGTCGATCCCGAGGTACCCCAGATGGGTCTTCAGCTCTCGATCGTAGGCGACCGTGTCGGCGGTCTCCGCCGTGTGCCGTTGCATGTACGAGGTCCACAGGAACTTCGACAGGGAGAGCCCCGAGACCTCCTGCGGGTACTGGAAGCCGAGGAAGAGCCCCGCGCGGGATCGCTGATCGACCGGCATCGCGAGAACGTCCTGACCGTCGAGGTGCACCGACCCCGAGGTCACCTTGTACTTCGGGTGGCCCATCAGCGCGTAGGCGAGCGTGCTCTTCCCGGATCCGTTCGGCCCCATCAGAGCGGTGATCTCGCCCGAACGCAGAGTGAGGTTCACTCCTTTGAGGATCTCCTTGCCAGCGACCTCCGCCTTCAGTCCGCGGATCTCGAGAGTGTGCTTGCCAGCGGGAACGTCGCTCGTCATGGCCCAACGTTTCCGAGCGACGCCGTTTATTTAAGCATGGCGCGGTGTGTAAATCCATAAATCCTACCGCTCCCTTACCACCCGAGAGAGGGAACCTTGTCGGCGACCGCGGCGCCCGAGTTCATGGAAGGCACGCGAGGTCGCATCCTCGAGGAGCTCGCCACGACCCCTCGGACGGCGCGCGACATCGCCTCCTCCCTCGGGATCCGCGAAAGCGCCGCGCGGGGGCACCTCGAGCGGCTGGAGCAGCGCGGCTACGTCACCCCCTCCTTCTGCAAAGAGGGGGTGGGGCGGCCCAGGAAGCGCTACCAGCTGACGAACGAGGGCCACGACCTCTTCCCGAAGAAATACGACCTCCTGCTCGATGCGCTGATGGACGAGATCCTCGCACGGCAAGGGGAGGCGGGCGCCCGGGAGCTTCTCGCGGAGGCCGCGCGGCGCGTGGCGCGCTTGATCGCCGCGAACCTTCCGGCCGGCGGCACGGCGGAGGAACGGACCCGGCGGCTCGTTCGGACGCTGAACGAATTCGGGTTCGGATGCTCGATGGAGCGGCTCCCGGACGGGAGCATCCTGATCGTGCGGAACAACTGCGTGTTCCGCCGGAACGCGATCTCGCATACGTATCTGATGTGCAACGTCTTCGACCAGCACCTCACCCAGGAGCTGCTCGGCAAGATCGGCGTGGACCTGCAGGACTCGATCGCCCAGGGGGGGATGCGATGTTCGCATCTGATCCACCTGCGCTAGGCGATCCGCAAGGAGACCTTCCCGGATCGACGGTCTCCTGGGCCGGCCTCTCGGACCCGTGGCTCGCCTCGATCGGGGGCACCCCGATGCTCCCCCTACCGCGGCTCGCCGCCGAGAACGGCGGCCGCTTCGAGCTTCGCGCGAAGGCGGAGTTTCGGAACCCGACCGGTTCGGTGAAGGATCGGACCGCCTGGGGGATCGTCTCCGATGCCCTCGCGAACGGGCGGCTCGGGGACGGCGAGGTCCTGGTCGATGCCAGCAGCGGCAACACCGGGGTCGCTTATGCGATGCTCGGGGCCCGCCTGGGTTTTCCCGTTCGCTTGTACGTTCCCGCGACGGCGCACCCCGATCGGATCGATCGCATTCGGGCCCTGGGCGCGGAGACGATCCTGACCGACCCGGCGGAGGGCACCGACGGGGCGCAGCGCGAGGCCGAGCAATGGGCCGCCCGGCACCCGGGGCGGAGCGTCTACGGCGATCAGTACGGCAAGCCGGCGAACCCGCTCGCGCACTACCGCTCGACCGGCCCGGAGATCTGGACCCAGACCGGGGGGCGGCTCTCGCACTTTGTGGCGGGAGTGGGGACGGGGGGGACCCTGAGCGGCGCCGCGCGCTACCTCAAGGAGCGCAACCCCGCGATCCGCGTCATCGCGGTCGAACCGGATCGCCCGCTCCACGGCCTCGAGGGACTCAAACACCTTCCCTCCGTCCGCCGGCCCGAGACCTACGACGCTCGCATCGTCGACCAAACGATCCGCGTTTCTACCGAGGAGGCCGAGCTCCTCCGCCGCCATCTTGGTCCGCTCGAGGGCCTCCTGGTGGGTCGATCCGCTGCCGCGGCGTTGGTCGCTTCGGTGCGCGTCGGACGCGCGACCCCCGGCGCCTTCGTCGTCACCGTTCTCCCCGACGCTCCTCCGGACGATCGGCCGGTGGCGGCCGGGGGACCGTAACGTGCGCGCGATCTACGTCGCTCCCGGGGTTCTCACCGGCGTGACCCGGGCCGCCGCGGACGAGTACCCGTACGAGGCGTGCGGCTTCTTGATCGGACGGACCGAGGGGGACGTCGGCTGGGTCGACCGTGCGGTCCGCACGACCAACGTCGCCCCCTCGGACCGCGCGCGACGCTACGCCATCGACCCCGGAGAGTGGAGGCGGATGGAGGTGGAGCTCGTCGCCCGGGGCGGCACCCTCCTCGGGATCTACCATTCGCATCCCGATCACCCCGCCGCTCCCTCGCCGTTCGACCAGGATCATGCCTGGCCCGGCCTCGCGTATCTCATCGTCCGGGTCGACGCGGGTCGCCCGGGCGACCTCGCCGCGTTCGAGCTCCGCGCCGACACCCGCCGCTTCCACGAGGTGCCGTGGGGGGAGCGGTCCGCGTCCGGGGGGGTGCCTCCGCCGAACGCCGACGGGATCTCGACGCTCGCCCTCGCTCCCGGGGCCCGGAGAGCCCCATGACCGAGGTCGTCGTCCGCATCCCCGGGCCGCTCCGCGCGATGACGGGGGGTCGGGTCGAGGTCCGGCTCCACGCGTCGACGGTCGGAGAGGCGTTGGGGGAGCTCGTTCGGGTCCACCCCGAACTGCGAGCGCACCTCTTCGGACCAGGCGGCCAGCTCCGGAGTTTTGTGGCGGTCTACCGCAACGATCAGGACATCCGTGGTCTCGAGCGCGAAGCGACGCCGCTCCGACCGAACGACACCGTTTCGATCGTGCCGGCGATCGCCGGAGGACGGGCCGAGGCGTCCCCCGCCCCGACGCCCCCCGGGCCCGCGCTGCCTCGCGACGATCTCGTGCGCTACAGCCGCCACCTTCTTCTCCGCGAGGTCGGCGTCGAGGGCCAGCGCCGCCTCCTCCGCGCGAAGATCCTCCTCGTCGGCGCCGGGGGGCTCGGGTCCCCCACCGCGCTCTACCTCGCCGCGGCCGGGGTCGGGGAGATCGGCCTCGTCGACTTCGATCGCGTGGACGTCTCGAACCTCCAGCGCCAGGTGCTCTACACCACCGACGATGTCGGCGAACGGAAGGTCGAGGCCGCGCGCAAGCGGCTCGTCGCCATGAACCCGAAGCTTCGGGTCTCCGTGCACGAGCGTCCCTTGACGAGCGAGAACGCGCTCGAGATCCTCCGCCCCTACGACATCGTCATCGACGGGACCGACAACTTCCCGACGCGCTACCTCGTCAACGACGCCTGCGTGCTCCTTGGCAAACCGAACGTCTACGGCTCGATCTACCGCTTCGAGGGCCAGGTCAGCGTCTTCGACGCGCGGCGCGGTCCGTGCTACCGATGCCTCTACCCCGAACCGCCTCCGCCCGGGCTCGTCCCCTCCTGCGCGGAAGCGGGCGTCCTCGGCGTCCTGCCGGGCGTCGTCGGGCTTTTGCAGGCGACCGAGGCGATCAAGCTCGTCCTCGGGCAAGGAGAACCGCTCGTGGGCCGGCTGGTGCTCTACGACGCGCTCGCCCTGCGCTTCCGGGAACTGCAACTTCGCAAGGATCCGGCGTGCGTGCTGTGCGGACCGAACGCGACGCAGCGCGAGCTCATCGACTATCCGGCGTTTTGCGGGGTCCCGCGCCCCGGGGAGGAACCGCTCCTCGAGCCGGACTCTGAGCGGATCACCGTCGCCGACCTCGCGCGGGCGTTGGAAGGCGACGAACCCCCCTTCCTTCTCGATGTCCGAGAGCCGGAGGAGTGGGAGATCGCCCACCTCCCCGGGGCCCAACTCATCCCCCAGGGGGAGCTCCCGGACCGGGTCACCGAACTGACGCAAGCCCGCACGGTGGTGATCTACTGCAAGAGCGGCGCGCGGAGCCACGCGGCCGCCCGGTTCCTCCGGGGCCTCGGATTCACGCGCGTCCGCAATCTCGCGGGCGGGATCGACGCGTGGGCGAAGGAGATCGATCCGCGGATGGCGCGCTACTGATCTACGCGGAGGGCGTCGGCGGCGACGCGCTCCCCGCGTCGGCCGGAGCGCCGTGGTCGATCTCGAGCGGTCCCCGCCAGGATCGGACCCGGCGCGACAGCTCCCGAATGAAGCGATCGGGATCTTTGGGCGTGATGAACAAGGGGTGGGCGCCCGCCCAGATCAAGATCCCCGCGGAACTCGTTTGGACGCTGTCGAACGTCTCGATCACCGGGCTCCACATCCGTCCGCGGTACCCCCACGACCCGAAGAACCCGGTCGGGGAGAGATCGCGAAGATTCGCGTACTCGATGCGGCGGATCTCCTCCAGCCGGACGCGGCGTCCGCCGACCAAGCGGAACGCCGAGAGGTGGTCGGCGTCCATCCAGTAGGCGGTCGACAGGTAGCGGAGCAGGAAGAACGCCACGATCGCGGCCAGGATCCAGACGATCGCCGGGTTCGGGACCACGGGGCTGGACGGCACGAGGAAGATGACGAGGAGCAGCAGGAGCACGTAGACCCCGATGACCCCGGCGGAGAGTTGCGCCCCCACGACGTAGCGACCGCTGGGATCCATCCGGGAAGCCGGGTCGGGCGTCGACATCGACCCGGAAGACCGCCCACTCCAGTTAAACAATTCGTCCGGCCGGCGCGCGCTCAGTCGGGGATCTCGTAGTAGTACTCGCCCTTGGCCCGTTGTTCCCGGTCGAGGGCGGAGCCTTCCTGATTGATCCGGGGACGTCGGGTCTCCGCGTCCCGGCGGAAGGTGATCTCGATGCCCCGCAGCAGCCGGTTCATCCCCTCGCGCATCGGGAACGGGCCGGCCCCGGTCCCGCGCCGGCCGCCGGATCCCTCGTCGGAGAAGACCATCAGCGCGTCCGAAGCGAGGTCGAGGAAGTAGACGTCGTGATCGACCACGAGGGCGCTGACCGCCTGGCGCTCGACCTGGCGCCGGAGGAGACGGGCCATCGCGATCCGCTCGTCGGCGTCCAGATACGCCGACGGCTCGTCGAGCAGGTAGAGCGTCGCCGGGCGCGCGAGCGCCAGGGCGACGGCGGCCCGCTGCAGCTCGCCGCCCGAGAGATCCGGGAGCGCGACGTCGAGCACCTCCTCGAGGTGGAGCCCGGGGACCAGTTCCCGCTCGAACAGCTGGGCGTCGAAATTCGGATCGCCCGCGAGCGCGGTCGAGCGCTCGCGCAGGCTCGCCGTCTGCGTCGCCTTCAGGTACTGCGGCTTGTAGCTCACCGTCACCCCCGGCGGAGGCAGGCCCCGCGTCGGGGTCTCGACCCCCGCGAGCATCCGGACGAAGGTCGTCTTGCCGGTCGCGTTCGGACCCACGATGCCGACGGTCTCCCCGCGCGCCAGCCGACCGGGCGCGACCCGGAGATGGAACCGGTCGAACTCCTTCTCGAGCGCGCCGAACTCGACCAGCGTGTCGAGCCGGCTCGCGGGCTTCGGCGGGTGCGAGAAGAACCGCACGGGCTCGGTGCGGAAGCGGACGTTCTCCTCGCGGAGGTAGCCGTTGAGGTAGCTGTTGATCGCCGCGCGCATCGGCATGGCGCGGGCGATGACGCCGAACGCCGCCGGCTCTCCGTAGAGGAGGTGCGCCTGATCGGCCAGGTAGTCGAGCAACGCGAGGTCGTGCTCGACCACGAGCACGCCGTGGTTCTCGCCCAGGCGATGGAGGACCCGCGCGACCTCCAAGCGATGGACGATGTCGAGGTAGCCGCTCGGTTCGTCGAACAGGTAGAGGTCCGCCTCCGTGGCGATCGTCCGGCCGATCGCAACGAGCTGGAGCTCCCCGCCGGAGAGCTCGGCGAGCCGCCGGTCGCGGCGATCCTCCAGGCCGAGGGAAGCGATCGCGGCGGAGGCGTTGCCGCCCCCGGCGGCGATGTGCTCCGCGACGGTGGCCGATTCCTCCGACAGTCGATCGACGTACTGCGGCTTGTGGGCGACCCGCAGCTCGCCGCGCCGGATGCGGTCGAGATGGGCGAAGAGCGCGGTCCCGCGGAACCTCTGGGCCGCCGCCGCCCAGCTCCCGGGGTGCGCGTAGTCCCCGAGGTTCGGCACCTCGATCCCCCCGAGGATGCGCAGCGCGGTCGACTTGCCGGTGCCGTTCGGACCGAGGAGCCCCGTGATCCCGCGGAGGGGCGGGACCGCCAAGCGGTAGAGGCGGAAGCCGTTGTAGCCGTAGCGATGGACGATCTCCGACTCGTCGGCTTCGGGCGTGTTGAGGATCTTGATCGCGTCGAAGGGGCACTTGTGGATGCAGATGCCGCACCCGATGCACAGCGTTTCCGAGATCACCGGTTTCCCGGTCGGCCCTTCCACGATGCACTCCTGTTGCATCCGGTTGACCGGGCAATAGTCGGCGCACTCCCACTGGCACTCGGTCGGGTGGCAACGCTCGTTGAGCAGGATCGCGATCCGCGCCACGATCAGCCGTCCCGACGATCGGAGACGATCCGTCCGTCCTCGAGGAGGAGGTGGCGGTGCGCGCGGGCGGCCACCTGCGGGTTGTGCGTGACCAGGACGAGGGTCGTGCCGGCCCGACGGTGCGCCACCTCCAGGCGATCGAGCACGACCTCCGAGCTGGCCCGATCGAGCTCGCCGGTCGGTTCGTCGGCGAGGAGGAGTCGCGGCTCGTTCGCGAGGGCCCGGGCGATCGCGACCCGCTGCTCCTCTCCGCCCGAGAGCTGGTGCGGAAGGGCGTCCGCGCGCGCGCGGATCCCCATCGCCTCGAGCAACTCGAGGGCGCGGGTCCGCCGCTCGACCTTCGGCCGACCGACGGCGCGCAGCGGCAGTTCGACGTTCTCGGCGGCGGTCAAGGTCGGCAGCAGGTAGAACCGTTGGAAGATGAATCCGATACCCTGGAGCCGAAGGCGCGCTCGCTCCCGCTCCGTCGCGGCGGCGATCGGCCGTCCGTCCCAGCGAACCTCCCCGTCGGTCGGGACGTCCAGCAGGCCGAGGAGATTGAGGAGCGTCGTCTTTCCGCAGCCGCTCGGTCCTTCGATCGATAGGTATTCGCCCGCCTCGATCGTGAGGTCCACCCCCCGCAGGGCCAGGACCGGGGCGGCGTGGCCGTCGTAGCGCTTGGTGACTCCCGCCAGCGCGACCGTCGCCCGGCTCACCGGAGCACCTCCGAGAGATCGAGGCGAAGCGCGGCGCGCGTCGCGACCAGGCTCACGAGCGCCGCGAGCCCGAGCACGCTGGCCACGATCCCTCCGAGCAACAGGGGATCGTAGACCGCGTAGGAGGTCGCTTCCTGAACCGCGCCCGAGGAATACCGGGCGAGCGACGTCACGATCGCCCACCCGCCCACGACCCCGATCGTCGCCCCCGCCGCCGCGAGCGCGAGGGCGCGGAGGGCGATCCCGGTTCCGATGGAACGGGCGGGGACCCCGATCGCGCGCCGGATGCCGATCGCACGGCGGTCGGACTCCACGCGCCGGGTGAGAACGATCGCGAGGAAAATGAGCCCGACGACGAGGCCGACCGACGAGAGGGCCAGGTAGAACCCGGTCAGGATCGCGCTCGCGCTCTCGAGCTGCTGGGCCTGTTGCAGCTGCGTCGTCACCCCGTAGTACGGCACGAGGGCCTGAACCTCTTGCGCCACGGCGCTCACCGCCGCGGGATCCCCCGAGAGCGAGCCGGTCAGCGCGATCTGGATCGTGTCCGACGCATCGAGCAGCGCCGTGCCGTTCGGCCCCCCCCGGGCCACGCCGACCATCGTCTGGAGGTCCGAGAGCGGCAGCAGCACGGCGAACGCCCCGGTCGGGGCGAGACTGCTCACGCTGACGCCGAACATGCCGCTGACGTTGTAGAGGATGGCCCCGCTCCCTCCCGGGTTCGGTCCGAGTCGGATCCGGTCCCCCACGGAGAGGCCGGCTTCGGCGGCGAACGGCGTCGCGAGGAGCACGTCGTAGCTCGGGCGACCGGCGTAGGTACCGTTGGCGAAGTGGACGAGATCGGTCGGGTCCCCCAACGGCAGCGGGAGCGGAAAGAGCGCATCTTCGCCCGGACCCAAGGTCGGGCCGAACTGATCGGGGACGACCCCTTCCGCGAGGATCGCCGTCGGTGTTCCGTTGCGCAGGACGAACGCGTCGATCGGAGCGCTGAGCACCGGGGAGGCGGCCGCCACGTGGGCGAGACCGTCGAACTGGCGGCTCAGCGCATGCGAGTCGAGGATCCCATGAGCGCCCGCCGCGCTGACCGAGAGCTCGTAGCCCGATTGCTCGAGCTGACCGATCTCGTGCGCCGAGACCCCTCCTCCCACGGAGACCAGGACCACCGGCAAGGCGACCGCCGCGGCGATCGCGGCCGCGGCCAGGTAGAGTTGCAGGCGGGCGTGCGCCGCCGGGGGGCGTCGGCTCATGGAGCGCGGAGCTCCTCCGCGATCGGAAGCGTCACGGCGCGAGCGGCCGGGGCGACGGAGGCAACGAAACCGATCCCCAGAACGAGCAGGACGGCGCTCGCGATCACGCCGGCGTCGAACGAGATGAAGGAGAAGCCGCTGGGCAATCCGGCCACGAACCCCCGCAGCAGGAAGTTGAGCACGAGGGCGCCGCCGTAGGCGAGCGGCAATCCGATGGCCAGGCCCAACCCGCCGAGGTAGAGACCTTCCTCGACGACGCTCCCGCCGACGGCCCAGCGCGGGAGGCCGATCGCGCGACGGATCGCGATCTCTCCGCTGCGGTCGTCGACGCTCATCAAGAGCACGGTCGTGGTGAAGAGCGCGGCGACCACGACCGCGATCACCGCGATGATATCGCCGAACGTTCGGTAGAGATTCACGGCGTCCTGGACCGCCCCCAGGATGGCGGCGAGGGTGAAGACGCTCACCGCGGGATAGGCGCTCTCGATGGCGGTCCGGTCGACGTTCGGATTCCCGTTGTCGAAGAGATGGATGAGCAGAAGGCTCGCGTAATCGGTGCTCGGGGTGTCGGCGCCGACCAGCGCTTGCAGCTCCGAGAGATAGAGGAAGGCGAGGAGCGCGGAGGGGATCAGCCAGAACGGACCCGAGATCCCCACGACCCGGAACGCGACCGCGGAGTGGTACCAGGACTCGACCCCCGCGGGTCCGCTCGGGGTGCCGACGCCGATCCAGACGAGGTCGCCCGGCACGACATGGAGGACCCCCGCCAGGCCCTGGTCGAGCACGATCTCGCCGATCCACGGGCCGGCGTAGGTTCCGTTCGCGTAGTGGGGGTCCCCGGGAACGGTGAATCCGGTCCCCGAGTAGACGGTCGGGACCTCGATCCCGGCGTTGTCCGAGGGGATCCATCCGATCGTCCCGGACCCGGTGATCGCCCACGTGGACGGGATCGCCGTTCCGTTGGCCGAGGTGTTGGCGGCGTCCCAGAGGGAGCCGTTCCCGAACCCCATCTGCTCGAGGAGCCAGGGGCTCGCGGTCTGCACGTTCCCGTCGGCGCGAGGGATGCCGCTCGCGAGGTCGTGCGCGTGGGCGATCGGGGGAAAGGTCAGCGAGGTGAGGCTCGTGTTCGCGCTCGTCCCGAGAAGGTCGACCCCGCTCTCCGTCGCCAACTGGGTGGCGCTCGCCTGGATCCCGGCCGAGACGGCAAGGAGGACGACGACCAGCGCGGCCGCGAGGCCGATCCCGAGCGATGTCAGGAGGGAGCGGCCGGGACGGCGGCGAATGGCATCGAGGGCGGTCCGCATCCGACCCTCGCTAGCTCGACGCGATCGCGCGACGGAGTTCCGCCATGGTGGTCCAATGCGACGCCCGTACATCGTACTTGTGGATCGACTCCTCGCTGACGGTGGCGGCGCGCACGACGACCGCATCGGGGAGCGACGCGAACCGGCGCGGCACGTCGGCGAGCAGCTCCCGGATCACGTCCTCGACGAACCGCGGCCGACGGTGCGCCTCCAGCACCACCCGGGCCTCGTCGCCCCGCTTGAGGATCGAGTACGTCGGAGCCGACTGGGCGGAGCCGATCGCGGCGAGGATCTCGTCGGCCTCCACCTCCACGCCCTCCGGGACCTCGAAGAGAAGGCGGGTCCGATTCCGCTGATTGTGCGTGACCATCGGGATCTCCCGCCACGGCCCGCTCGCGAGCTCGGGATGGTCGCGCATCAAGAGTTCGCGGCACGACTCCATGGCGCACGGGCACGCGGTCATCCCGACCGCTTCGGCCCCGATCCCTCGGGTCAATCGGAGCCGCCCTTCCGGACCGCGTTCGGCCCGCGCTTCGGCGATCAGAAGGTAGTCTTCGTAGCTCTCCCGTCCCGGGGCGATCCCTTCCTGGACGAAGTACTCGGCGCTGGCCCGGACCAGGGATTCGGAGGCGCTCGCGTGGCGGGCGAGCAGCTCTCGCGCGATCCACGAGCAGGCCTCCTCGAGGCTCCCGACCGGACGGGTCGCGGTCTGGTCGGTCAGCGCCGCGAGGATCTCGGCGTTCCGCGAGAGATCCGACCCCTTTCGGCTCGCGGGAAGATCGACCTCGACGGAGAACTCGGCCGTCAAGACGACGTCCCGCCGCGGCCGACGGACGTGGATCGGCTTGCGGATGCGGTCGATCCCCACGCGCCGGAGCTCGATCGGTCCGGCGCTCGGGGGACCGGCATGGATGTCGGGCATCATCGGCTCACGGCGGTCGGGCTCTTAAACCGTTGACCGGGGGCGGACCGAAACGCCGGGTCGCGGCGAGGGCTTATAGCGGACCCGTCCCTCGAACTCGACGATGAGCGAGCCGATCGCGTCCCCGGAGCCCTCGACCGCGCCGGACGGCCCCCCCCCCGGCCCGTACGCCGAGCGGGAGCGCCTCATCACGGCGGAGCTGAAGAAGATCTACGATCCCGAGATCCCGATGAACATCGTGGACCTCGGGTTGATCTACGGATTCGACTGGAAGGAGGACGACCTCACGTTGCGCATGACGCTCACCGCGCCCGGTTGCCCGGTCGCGGGGATTCTCGCGGAAGAGATCAAGACGGCCGTCGAGAAGGTCCCCCAGGTCCGGTCCGCGACCGTCGAATTGGTCTGGGAGCCGGCCTGGTCCCCGGATCGGATGAGCGATTTCGCCAAGCGCCAGTTCGGCTACATGTGACGGGCGCGAGGGATCAGAGCGGGCTCGGGCGGGCCGGACGGGAGCGACGATCGTCGTGACGGACGCGGAAACGTGGCGACGGGATCTCGCCACCGAGCGCTCGATGAAGGATGAGTTCATGGCGCGCCACCCCGAATCCCCCTTCGTCGCGGAGCGGATCCCCTTCCACCCGCTCGTCTACTTCCCGATCTCCCCCACCTATCGGGTCCGGGCCGCGCTCGAACGACGCGCGACCCCGGAGGAGGCGTACCTCCGCACCAATCGCGATGGACAGTCGGTCATGCGCTACGTCGGCGACCTGACGTTCCGGCTCGGAGCGCGCCCGCTCCGACTCCGGGTCTTCCATGCCGGGGAAGGGGTCGGAACGTCCGTCTTCGTCCCGTTCCGCGATCTGACCAGCGGACGGGAGACGTACGGGCCGGGACGCTACCTCACGCTCGAACTCTCGGAAGAGGACGAGTACGAGCTCGACTTCAACCGCGCGTTCAACCCGTACTGCGCCTACACGGACGCCTTTGAGTGCGGGTTCCCGCCCAGCGAGAACGACCTCCCGGTCCGCATCCCGGCGGGGGAGAAGGTCTGGGCCGCCGACCGCAACCCGCGGACCCCGAACGCCCTGCTGCTCGAGCGCGCGGGCGCAGGGCGGCCGCCCACCCGACCCGCTCCGCGCGCGCGGGTCGCACGGAGCGCCGCGAAGCCCCGCGCGCGACCGAAGCGGGGCGCTACCCGATCACGCCGTAGATCCCGGTGATCACGAACTGAACGGCGACCGCCGCCAAGAGGAGCCCGAGGACCCGGGTCAACGCCATCACCCCGACCCGACCGAGCGAGTCGAGGATCCGCTGCCCGAGCCGGAAAATGATGAACGTCGCGGATCCGGTCACGATCACCGCCAGGAGGGCGGCGAGAACGCCCGTCGTTCCCGATCCCGTGCCCCCGGCGTAGATCATCACGGTCGAGATCGCTCCCGGCCCGGCGAGCAGCGGGATCGAGAGAGGGAAGACGGAGACCTCGTCGCGCCGCTGGATCGCCTCCTCTCGGTCGGCGGCGGTCAACTTCGTCGGCCCGACCTCGCCGCGGAGCATGTCGTACGCGACGATGAAAAGGAGGATCCCGCCCGCGATCTCGAAGGCGGCGAGCGTGAAGCCGAACGCCGCGAAGACGAAGCGGCCGACCAGCGCAAAGACGAGGAGGATCGACGAAAAGATGAGGACGGTCCGCTCGAGGACGACGCGCCGGTCCTGCGCGTCGAAGCCGAGCGTGAACGCCGTGAAGAACGGCAGGGTGCCGATCGGGTCGACCACCGCGAAGACGGTGACGATTGCGACCAGGTAGTAGCCGAGATCGCTCATGGGCGGGGAGCCCCTGCCAGCGAGGTCCGGTGAGATAAGGTTGCCCCGGGGCTCAGCGGACCGCGAGGACGATGCGATTGGTGAGCGACTGCCAGACGACCGACGCCTCGCGGAACCCGGCGGCCCGGAGCCGCCCGAGGTGCCACGGGATCGGTCGCGTCGGCTCGTCGCCGTGCGCTCTCGGGTAGCGCCGGTCCCGCTCGTCGACTTCCGCCCGCAGTTCGGGGATCGAGCGGACCATCGCCCACCACTCCTCCCAGCCGAGCGCCCTCCCCTTCGGCCGCCCCGCGGCCCGCGCGTGCCGGACCTCGCGCACCCACCGGGCGGTGCGCGGGAACCCGCGTTCGATGGGGAGATCGTCCCCGTTCAGGAAAACCCCCTTCGGAGGGAGGCGGCGGGCGATCTCCCGATAGAGTCGGGAGAGCCGAGGGGGATGGAGCCAGTGCAGGGCGGTGGTCGATACGACGGCGTCGACCCGGGAGAACGGGAGTCCTCGATCCCAACCCGGTTCCCGGAGATCCGCGTCGATCCAGGTCAGGCGGCCCCGCGCGGTGCCGAACCCCTCCCGGCCGAGACGCAGAAGCACCGGGTCCTGGTCGACGGCCGCGATGCGGACCCGGGGCATCCGGCGGAGGATCCGCTCGGAGAGCGATCCGGTGCCGCAGCCGAGGTCGAGGATGCGGGCGCTCGGCGGCACGGCGACTCGCAACAGGTCGACGATCGTGTCGAACCGTTGCTCGCGATCGCCGACGAGGTAGTTCTGCTGGAGGTCCCAGCTCGAGCGCAGGCGGCGAGCATCGTAGGATCCGGTCATCCGCTCCCCCCTCCGCGAGAATCGCACGAGGTTATTCCGTTGGGGGTCCGCACGACGCCGGAGCTCCCCCGCGGGCCGAGCGGACACGCTAAATCGATGCGCTCCGTGGGAGCGATATGGCGGCGAAGCGGACGGCGCAGGCGGTTTGGGAGGGCGATCTAGCGAAAGGTCACGGGACGGTCCACGGAGCCCCGGGGGCCTTGCCGACCGTCTCGGTCAGCTGGGCGGCTCGGACGGAACACCAAGGGACCCAAACGAGCCCCGAGGAGCTGCTCGCCGCGGCGCACGCCTCCTGCTACTCGATGGCGCTTTCCGCGGGCCTCGGCCGGATGGGGAAGCCGCCGCAGCGCCTCGAGGTCACCGCGACCGCGACCTTCGACAAGGTGGGCGAGGCGTGGAAGGTGACCACGATGGAACTCGATGTGGTCGGCCACGTGCCTCAGGCGACCCCGGAGGAGTTCCAGGCGGCGGCGAAGGCGGCCGGCGAAGGCTGCCCGATCTCGGGCGCCCTGAAGGGCAACGTCGCCATCTCGGTGCGCTCCAAGCTCGCCTAAGGCGGCGGCGGAGCGCCGGCCAATCGAAGGTCGGCGAAGACGAATCCATCGCGCTCCACGACCGGCCCCGGCTCGACGGGGATCGGGGCGCGGAGCATCGGCCCGGCGCTCACGCACGTGTGGAACTCGCCGCGCTCCCCGCAGGGGTCGACCGTGGACGGGAGATCGGCGAGGAGATGCCGGTCGAACCGGCGGCCGGCGAACCGGCTCGGCAGGACCCGGGGATCGATCGCCACGAGGTGGGCGACCATCCCGGCGTCGATCATCTCCCGCGCCAGAGCGGCCGTCGGGCGACCCCACAGCGGGAAGACGGGCTCAATCCCCGTCCCTCGCAGCCGGTCCTCCCGATACGACCGGATATCCTCGAGAAAGAGGTCGCCGAAGACCATCCTCGCGACGCCCTCGGCGCGGAGCTGGTGGACGATCGCGGCCATGCGTTCCTCGTACACGGCGTTTGGGCAGGGATACGGGATCCGAACGACGTGGAGCGGCAGCCCGACCGCCGCCGCCTGGGCGCGAAGGACCTCCTCGCGGACCCCGTGCATCGAGACGCGGTCGAACGCATCGGTCACGGTGGTCAGGAGGCCTACGACCTCGATCTCGCCCCGGCGTAGGACCTCCCAGAGGGCGTAGGCGGAGTCCTTCCCGGAGCTCCACGAGACGATCGCCTTCGGTCGGGTCGCCGCCGGAGTCATTCGAACTCCGAGAGACGACGCTGGCCCGGCGGAGAGGGCGACGGCCCCTCGTCGGGGGCCGTCCAATCGCGCGCCGTCGCCGATCCGAGCCCCGTCGCCTCGGCCGGCTCGAACAATCGATCGACCACCTCCGATCCCGGCTCGACGTCGCAGAGGTAGGCGACCTCCTCCGGGACGAGTTCGGCTCCGGCGATCACCGACCGGGCCAGATTCCGCCAGGGGGCGCCGGCCCGATCGACCCCCCGCGCCCGCGCGAACGCTTCCTCGAAGAAGTCGAACGCCCCTTCCCGGAGCTTCTGGCGCGAGATGTGACCGGCAGGGCCGAGCTTGCCCAGCGATTGCTCCCGAAGCGCGCGCGCGGCTTTCGTTCGCCCCATCGCGCCGAGGAAGAGCGGGAAGATCGGCTCGACCGGTCGCCCGGGCCGGTCGCGAACGGCGAGACCCACGCCGCCGGTGAGGATCTCCGACGCGGAGCTCCACAGACCGAAGACCCGGTGGCGCCGCGCTCGCGCGAGCAGGAGGTCCGCGTAGGCGAGGTGGGCGAACGCCGCCGAGCGATGCTCTCGATCGACGGCGACGCGGGGAAGGTTCTCCTCGATCCACGGGGCGAGGTCCTCGGGGGTCGCATCGACCCGCTCTTGGATCTCCACGTTCCGATAATACCGGGCGCTCGCGAGCGCTTCGGCGGCGAGCTCGGCGAGCTCGCTCGAGCGGTCCCGGGGCCCGAGCACCGAGACCTGGGCGGGCCCCGGGGGCAGCGGCCAGATCGCGTCGAGATCGTTGAGCGCCCCGCGCAGGTCCCCGTGCGACCGGGCGACGATGGCATCGATCGCCCGGGCATCGATCGAGAACCCTTCCCGTCGCGCGATGCGGACGACGTGCGTCTTGAGCTCGAGGTCCGCCAGCGGCTGGAATCGAATGCGGGCGACGCCGGAGCGGAAGATCGGCGAGTAGCGCGTCAGCGTCGTATCGTCGTTGACCGTGAGGACCAACGGCTGGTGCGTCTCCTTCACGAGCCGAGCGATCGCCCCCAACCCCCCCCGATCCGACAGGTCCACTTTGCGGTCGGTCGCTCGCCAGTCGGCGATATCCTTCGTCGCCTCCGGCAGCGCGGTCCACCGCTGACGACCGGGGAACCGGGGGACGACCTCCCACGACTCGAATTCCGGGGGCGATCCCGCCGCGCCGAGCCCCCAGGTCCGGTTGAGGGCGGAGATCGTCCCGTAGCGCCGCTGGAGGAACTCCTTCCAGGGGATCGGAGGGGGGCTCGTTCCACGATCTCCCGAAGCGCGGCCGGTGAGGCAGTCGGCCTCATCCAGAAGGATCATCGTTCGGCTCCCTCTCGACATCGAACCATCGGCGCCGAACGAACGCATCCCGGACGCCCGCCCGGCCACCTGCTCGATAGAGGCGGCGTTGCGCGC
>JAJZMW010000163.1 GCA_021848165.1 Thermoplasmata archaeon | reverse complement strand
GAGGGGTCGCTCCCCGCCGGTCTCCTGCGCCGCGCCAAGGAGCTCGGACTCTCCGATCGCGCCATCGCCCGGGCGAGCCGGCAGGACGAGGAGGTCGTGCGCCGGGAGCGGCTCGCCCACGGCGTGCGGCCCCGGGTGCGGATGATCGACACGCTCGCGGGCGAGTGGCCCAGCCGGACGAACTACCTCTACCTGACCTACCGGGGGAGCGCCGACGATGTCGCGCCCGTCCCGAAGGACTCCGTCCTCGTCCTCGGCGCCGGGCCCTACCGCATCGGCTCGAGCGTCGAGTTCGACTGGTCGACGATGAACCTCGTCGACGGCCTCAAGGCGGAGGGGGTTCCCGCCGTCGCGGTGCTCAACTCGAACCCCGAGACCGTCTCGACCGACTACGACCGCAGCGACCGGCTCTACTTCGAGGAGATCACGCTCGAGCGGGTCCGCGACATCCAGGAGTTCGAGTCGTTCCGCGGGATCGTGACGTGCGTCGGGAGCCAGCTCGCGCAGAACCTGACGCCGCTCCTCCACGCCTGCGGCCTCCCGATCCTCGGCACCGCGCCCGAGTCGATCGACACCGCGGAGGACCGGGCCCGCTTCGCGGCGCTCCTCCAGGCGAAGGGGATCCCGCAGCCGCCGTGGCGCGCGTTCACGACGATCGAATCCGCCGGCGAGTTCGCGGAGGAGGTCGGCTACCCGGTCCTCGTGCGGCCCTCCTACGTCCTCAGCGGGCAGGCGATGCGGGTCATCTGGGGCCGGCACGACCTCGCGCAGTTCCTCGGGGAGGCGACGCGCGTCTCCCCCGAGCACCCGGTCGTGATCTCGAAGTTCGTCGAGGGGGCCGACGAGGTCGAGCTCGACGCGATCTCGGACGGCGAGCGCGTGCTCGTCGGCGGGATCCTCGAGCACGTCGAGCTCGCCGGGGTCCACTCGGGCGACGCGATGTTCTGCCTCCCGCCCCGGCACACCCCCCTCGAGGTGCAGCGGGAGCTGGTCGAGGCGGCGCGGACGCTCGCCCGCGAGCTCCGCATCCTCGGGCCGTTCAACGTCCAGTTCCTCGTCAAGGACCGCGCCTACCAGATCATCGAGCTCAACCTGCGCGCGAGCCGCTCCCTCCCGTTCCTGACGAAGGCGACCGGCGTGCCGCTCCTCCGCGAGGCGGCGCGGGCGATGCTCGGGCGCCCGATCTCCCGGGACGGGATCGCGCCCCTCCCGCCGGGCCGCTGGGGCGTCAAGGTCCCCCAGTTCTCGTTCGTGCAGCTGAGCGGTTCCGACCCGATCCTCGGGGTCGAGATGCAGTCGACCGGGGAGGTCGCCTGCTTCGGGCCGACGTTCAGCGACGCCCTCGTCAAGGCGCTCCTCGCGACCGGCGTCCGCCTCGTCCCCCGCCGCGGCACCGCCTTCGTCAGCGTCGGCGGGCCCGAGCTCAAGGAGCGGCTCTGGCCGATCGCACGGCGCCTGAGCGACCTCGGCCTCCGCATCGCCGCCACCGAAGACACGGCGAACTCCCTCGCCGCCCACGGCCTCCCCGGGGTGCGCGTTCTCTACAAGGTCAGCGAGCGGGAGCGCTCGCCGAACGTGATCGAAGCGCTCGACAGCGGAGGGATCGACCTCCTCCTCAACGTCCCGAGCTCGCTCACGCAGGACAAGCTCGAGCGGATGCTCGAGGACGACTACGTGCTCCGCCGCCGGGCCGTCGAGCTCGGGATCCCGCTCTTCACGAACCTCGAAGCGTTCGCGGCCTACGCGGAAGGGATCCTCTGGCTCGCCGACCACGAGCTCACGGTCGACGCGCTCTACGGAACGCCGGAGCCGGCGAGCACCGGCCCGTCGCGGATCCCGCGGGCGGTGCGCCCGCAGCGCGCGAAGCGCCGCCGGACCGCGCGCGGACGCCGGGCGCCGCGCGCGGGAGCTCGCCGCCCGGTCAGTGCGCGTAGCGCTTGATCGGGAACTTCGTGATCGTGTACTCGGGGACGAGCGTCGAGGTGTCGATGACCTCCGGGATCGCCCGGATCTGCTCGGTGACGAAGTCGAGGACCTCGCGCTTGCGGCTCTCCACGACGGGGAACTCGAGGACGACGAAGATGTCCCAGTCCCCGGTGAGGAAGTGGAGCTCCATCACCTGGGGGAAGGCGACCAGGGCCTCGCGGATCCGCTCGAAGTCGCCGCCCTTCACCTTGAGGTAGGTGAACGCGCGGACGCTCGGGAGGTCCGTCGGCATCAGCTCGGCGAGCTTCTCCTCGGTGAACGCGTCGCACCCCTCGATGCGGAGGCCCGAGGGGGTGATGAGGGCGGGAAGGTGGCCCACGCCGCGCAGATGCTCGGTGACGAGCCGCTCGAGGCGCCCCGCCTTGGCGACGTCGACGACCTTGACCGCGTAGCCCCGGCGCTTCGCGACCTCCTCGGTCATGTGCGCGCAGCGCGCCTGATCGTCGGACAGGAAGTAGACCGATTCGTCGGCGACCGAACCGGCCGCGTCGGCCCCGCGCGTGTCGGCGGTCGTCCCGATCGGGGCGCTGCCGACCGAGACCGAGGCGCTGGTGACGGTCGGACGGTAGAACGTGGTGACCGCCTTCTTCGACTCGACGTACAGGATCAGCTGGCGCTTCTCGGCGTCCGACATGCTAGCAGCCGAAGGACGGCTGGGGCTATTTAACCAATATCGGGGAGGAGGAGCCCCCCTCCCTCGCGGGAGGGGGGGAAAAGGTTCGCCGCCGAGCGCCCGCGAGGGCCCTCAGTAGCGCTTGTACGTCTCGGAACGGTCCCGGCCGCCGCCGCCACCGCCGCCGCTGCCGCCGCCCCCGTACCGGGAGCCGCCGCC
>JAJZMW010000036.1 GCA_021848165.1 Thermoplasmata archaeon | reverse complement strand
CGCGCCCGACATCGCGCCGGCGTTCTGGGTCCAGGAGCCCGGGGTCCCGCGCCGCCTCTACCCCGTCTTCATCGAGTTCGGACGCCCGACCGCCGACGCCTCGGCGATCGGACGATGGATCTCGTCGAGCTCCCCCACCGACCGTCGCGCGATCGTCGTCGTGCCGAACGACGTGGCGGCGGAAGAGGCGTGGCGGCAGATCGGCGCCGCTCCGGATCGCACGTCCGAGGGCGGGCTCGCGATCTTGGTCGTCCCGTCGAACGAGGCGGTCCCCCCGGCGGTGCACTGGCACGCCCGGATCGTCCCCCGTTCCGAGGTGCTGCGCCTCTCCACCGGGATCGTGGTCGGGATGTTCCGCCGCGCGCAGTCCGCGGGGGGCACGATGCAGATCGACTTCGAGGAGCTCCTGACCACGCTCCGCCAGCGGTTCGGGATCGATGTCCATCGCTCGCTCGGGGTCCAGAGCGACGAAGACGCTCTGTTCCTGATCTACCAGATGGCGACCCGCTTCTCCTACGCCCCCGGCGATGCCGCCTCGAACCTCCATCTGCTCGTCCTCCGGCCGACCGGACCGGCGGCCCGCCTCCCCTGGTTCGCCGCGTAGCGGCCGCGCTTCCAACCGAGGGGATATGAACCGGGGACCGTTCCCCGCCTAGCGCCGCATGACCGACCCGTCCGGGGGGTACCGAACGCCCTACACGACGACCCCGGGCAGCTCCACCCCGTCGCCCGACGTCACCCCGCACGAGGGAACGAGCGACCTGCGCCTCTTCTTCTGGCTCGCGATCCTCAACACCGCGATCATCGGGGGCGGCGGGGTCATTGCGTGGGCGTTCGCGACCCACGTGATCTAGCGGCGGCGGCCGCGCGAGCAACCTTATCAGCCCACACCGGGTCGCGCGAGTCGGTCGAGCGGGGCCGTGGGGTAGCTTGGACCATCCTTCTTGCTTGGGGTGCAAGAGACTCCGATTCAAATTCGGACGGCCCCACCGACCGCGCGGAGCCCCCCGGTCTCGGTCGAGCTAGCTTCATCAGCTTCCGAGGGCCCTGCGCTCTCGATGGGCCGCCGGTTCGTGAGCGAGCGGCGACGCGACCCGTACTACCGGGCCGCGCAGCGCGAAGGGCTCCGATCGCGGGCGGCGTTCAAACTCGCGTATCTCGCCGATCGGTACCCGCTCTTCGCTCCCGGGGACCGCATCCTCGACCTGGGCGCCGCCCCCGGAGGCTGGTCGCTGGTCGCCCTCGAGCGGGTCGCTCCGCGCGGGACGATCGTCGCCGTCGACCCCCGTCCGGTCGAGCCGATCGACGGCGTCGAGTACCTGCGCGCCCGGGTCGGCGATCCGCGGCTCGTCGAGCGGCTCGGCCCCCGACCGTTCGATGGGGTGATCTCCGACCTTTCCCCGCGCATCAGCGGGGCCTACGCCACCGACCACGCCCGATCCGTCGACCTCGTTCGGGCGGCGAGCGAGCTCGCCCACGCGGTCCTTCGGGACGGAGGTCGGTTCGTGGCGAAGCTCTTCGACGGCGAGCTCCGGGCCGATCTCGAGGCCGAGATCGCGCCGCAGTACGAGCGCCTCGTCCGCACGAAACCGCCGGCGTCGCGCGAGCAATCGTCGGAGATCTATCTCGTCGCGTGGGGCCACCGCCGGGGCGCCCGTCCCCGACGGACCGAGCACGACGGGGCGCCGAGACCCGATATATAGGAACGCGATGTAGCCCCCTTCCACGATTTTTGAGGGTCGATTACTCGTGATCCGTTTCGGACCGGCGGGGATTCCTCTCTCGTGCAAGGGCCGCACTTTGCGCGACGGGATCGCCGACGTGCATCATCTGGGGCTCGCCGCGCTCGAAGCGCAGTTCATCAAGGTGAACCCGCTGCAGCGCGTCGCGTTGGACGAGGAGATCGGCAAGCGCCCGCGCGAGCTCGTCCAGCAGCTCCTCGTCGCGGTGGGGGCGAACTCGCTCGATGCCGCCGAGCCGACCCTCGCGTCGATGACGGCGCCGATCAAGCGACGCGGCGCGCTCACGACGCTCACGACAAGCCTCGCGAAGGACTACGCCGACCTCGAGACGACGCGCCATCTTGCCCGCGCGCTCGACGTCGACCTGACTCTGCACGCGCCGTACTACGTCGACTTCTTCGGGAGCGAGGGGGCGCGGACCCGCTCGATCCGCCAGATCCAGTGGGCCGGCGTCCTCGCGGAGGGGCTCGGCGCTCGGCTCGCCGTCACGCACCTCGGCTTCTACGGGCCGAGCACCCACGAGGCGTCGTACGCGACGGTGAGCGAGGTCGTCTCCTCCGTCAGCCGCTGGCTCGCGGGCTACAGTCGCGGCGGCACCCGGCTCGGCATCGAGCCGAGCGGCCACCCGGACGTCTTCGGCTCGCGCGCCGAGGTCCTCGAGCTCGCGCGCAAGATCAAGGGCGTCGTTCCCGTCCTCAACATCCCGCACATCGCGGCGCGCGAACGCCTCTCGCTGGAGCGCGCCGAGGATTTCGCTCCGCTGGTCGAAGAGTTCCGCGCGGCGAGCGGAGGCTCCCTCTACCTCAACTTCTCGGGGGTCGAGTACTCGGGCCCCGGCGCGATGCGGTTGACCCCGGTCAAGCGGGGGGTCATCCGGTTCGATCCGCTGGCCGAGCTCCTGACCGAGCGGGAGTACGACGCCACGATCATCTCCAGCTCCCCGCTCCTCGAGCACGACGCGATGTCGATGAAGCTCCTCTACGAGCGGGCCCTCACGCGCCGATGGGTCAAGCGCCATGGTCCGCCGCCCGGCAGCCGCGCGGCGTCGGGGGCGGAGAAGCCGGGCCCGGCGGGACGGCACCCGGCCCCCCGGCCCGCCGCGGCCCG
>JAJZMW010000041.1 GCA_021848165.1 Thermoplasmata archaeon | reverse complement strand
CGGGGGGCGTTGGGGCGGTGCAGCACGACCTCCCTCGGGCGACGTTCTACGCCCACGCGCACGGCGTGCCCCATCTCATCGCTCCCGCCAAGCTCGACGCAAGCGCCCGCCGCGCCTGGGGTCCCGTCTACGATGAGATCCTGGGGGGTCTCGTCCCGGTGGACCCGACGCGGATCCGTCCGCTGACGGGCGGCGAGCGGTTCCCGTTGCGGGACGGAGAGCTCCGGGTCCTGGACACGCCGGGCCACGCCCGCCACCATCTCTCCTTCTTCGACACGGCGACCCGCGCGATGTTGACCGGGGACTCTGCCGGGGTGCGGGTTCGCGGGAGCGACCGCGCGCGACCGGCAGTGCCGCCGCCGGACCTTGACCTCGACGTCCTCGACGCGAGCGTCCGACGGATGATCGAGGAGGGGCCCGAGTCCCTGTGGTACACGCACTTCGGACCGTATCCGGGCGGACGGACCCCGCTCGAAGAGTACCGCCGATCGGTGCGCGAGTGGGCGGAGGTCGCTCGCGCGGCCCTCGAGGAGCGAGCCGACGTATCGTTCGTCGCCGAACGCCTTCGGGAGTTCGAGCTCCGGCGGATCGGCCCGGGCGCGGAGTCGACCGTGGCGCGCGAGGATCTGGTCTCGGGGACCGAGATGGCGGCGATGGGCCTCGTTCGCTACCTTACGGGTCGGCCGTCCGCGGGCGCGGTCGCGCCCTGAGACGGGAGCGCGGGAGCCGTCCGGGCGGACGGGCGGTGTCGATCACCGTGACGAGGTTCGTCGGTCGACCCTCGACCGGATACCCGGCCGTGAGGACCAAAGGCCGGTCGGTCCAGCCGCGGCGGTGAGCCACCTCCCGCGCCCATCTCTCGAGGTGGTCAAGGTTCCCCCGCTGGGGAACCGGTTCCGCCTCGATCCCCCACGTCAGGGCAAGGTGGCGGCGGGTCGCGGCGGACGAGCTGAGGGCCACAACGGGGGTCGTCGGGCGCGATCGAACGACCAATCGGGCGGTCCGTCCGGAGTGGGTGGGGGTGAAAATGGCGGCCGCCCCGATGCGCTCGGCAAGGGCCACGGAGGCCCGGGCGATCGACTCGTCGGTCGATTGCGCAAGCCGCGGGCCCGTGGGAGGGTTCGTGGGGTCGATCGACGGCTCGGCGGCGGCGCAGAGCCGATCGAGCCATCGCACCGCTTCCTGGGGGTAGTCGCCGATCGCGCTCTCCTCCGAGAGCATGACCGCGTCGGCCCCGTCGAGGACCGCGTTGGCGACATCGGTTGCTTCCGCCCGCGTGGGCCGCGGTTCGTGGACCATGCTCAACAGCATCTGCGTCGCGACGATGCCGATCTTCCCCGCGCCCCGCGCCCGGCGCAAGAGCTCCTTTTGCTCGATCGCCAATCGCTCGAGCGGTACTTCGATCCCGAGGTCGCCCCGGGCCACCATGATCCCATCCGCCTCCGCGAGGATGTCGTCGATGGCGGCCAACGCTTCGGCCCGCTCGATCTTCGCGATGATCCGGGTCTCGCGCGCCCCGGCTCGTCGGTCCAGTTCCCGCCGTGCGTCCCGGATATCGTTGCCGTCGCGGACGAACGAGAGGCCCAGAAAGTCGAACCCGATCTCCGCGGCCACCGCGATGTCGTGGCGGTCCTTGGGCCGGAGGACGGAGGGTGTGAGATGAGCCCGCGGCAGGTAGATCCCGGCGTGGGAGGCGATCCGTCCCCCGTGGACGATGTCCGCGACGATGCGGTGCGGACCCACGCTGGCCACCCGGAGTTCGACCTGGCCATCCCCGAGGAGGATCGGATCGCCACGGCGGGCCGCCCGGGCGAAATCCGGGATCTCGATCGGCGCCCGCGCGGCGGTGCCGGGCCGCCGGGAATCGTCGAGGACCCACCGACCCCCCGTCGGGAGTTCAAGCGGAGAAGGGGCGAGGTCTCCGATACGGAGCTTCGGCCCTTGGACGTCGACCAACGTCGCACCCTCGACACGTTCCCGACGGAACCCTTCCTTCATGCGGGCAAGAAGGATGCGATGTTCCTCATCGGATCCGTGGGAACAGTTCAGCCGGAGCGCGTTGGCACCGGCGCGCACTAGGCCCCGGATCGAGCCGAGCGAGGAGGTCGCCGGTCCGACCGTGGCGAGGATCTTCGTCCGACGCATGGGCGCCGAAGGGCGGCGACGCGGATAGGGGCTCGGGTCCCCCATCGCTATTTACCTCCGGGCCCACCTGCCCCGGCCGCAGCCCCGTGGTGTAGTGGCCAAGCATGCTGGCCTTTGGAGCCGGCGACAGCGGTTCGAATCCGCTCGGGGCTACTCGGCATCAACCCACCCCTATGCATCAGTTAAGACGCCCGCGGAGCCTAGGATTACTCTCTCCATCTCCTATGAATGAGTTGGATCAACTCCTCGCGGACGGAGAGTCAATCCCGATCGCGGGATGGGACTTCACGGTCCTTGGGCGCCGATGGCAAAGGGGAGAGCCCCCTTGGGACCTTCGAGCTATCGTCAAGATGCATCTGGAACCCGCCTCTACGCTCCTCGACTTGGGTACTGGTGGGGGAGAGTTTCTGATGTCCCTCTCCCCTCTCCCGTCCGTGGTGGTGGCCACCGAGGGCTACCCGCCCAACTTCGAGGTCGCTAGTGCCGAAACCGGAAACCGAGTTTCACCTTTGAATCGGTAGTACTTTCCGGGGGGAGGCGTTCCCTCCCCCATGCTCCGCGTCCGTGAGCTTTCCCTCTCGGAGAGTTACTACGTCAGCCGACTGTGCAAGACCACGCGGTACGGCACCGTTCGCACCCGCGCGATAATCGTGCTCCACTCGATGCAGGGGTTCTCACCCCCCAAAATCGCCCGCATGGTCTACTGGTCGCCCGCCTGGGTCCGTCGGGTGGTCCGCGACTTCAATCGGATGGGGACCG
>JAJZMW010000060.1 GCA_021848165.1 Thermoplasmata archaeon | reverse complement strand
AGTGGGCGCAGCCCGGGGCCTGGCACACGATCAGGCGCTCCGCGCTCGGCCCGGTCAGGAGGTCGACGGCGGCGCGTGCGAAGATCGCCGCGAGATCGACGCGGCCGGTCGCCGCGGGAGCGGGCGCGAAGCGGCCGGCCCGGTAGACGGCCCCGCTCGGCCGGGGGTACTCGCCGGCGAGCGCATTGACCCGGCGAAGGGTCGCGGGGGGCGGAGGCGAACGCTCGACCTGCGCCCGGAGCAAGGCGCGGAGATCGTCCCGCGCGGCGCGCATCGAGGGGAGCCGCCCGTTCGCATCGCGGGGCAGTTCGGGACGAGAGCGCCGCCACCGGGCGAACGCGGGCTCGTTCGCGAGCGCGTCGCCCGCCCGGCAGGCGGGGCAGCGCACGGAGTTCGCGAGATCGACCGCCCACGCGGGATCCGGCGTGCGGAGAGGGGGCGTCGATCGCGCGGGGGTCGTGCGCACGGAGCCTCCGAGGAAATTCCCCCACAGCTCTAGGGTATATACTGTAATGCTGTCGATGATGCGAGGCCATTACGATGGCGAAGGCGAAGGACCCGATCTGCGGCATGATGGTCGATACGGAACGCGCCCCGGCCCGAGGGACCTACGACGGCGTGACGGTCTACTTCTGCAGCCCCGTCTGCCGGCAGACCTACGAGTCGCGGCGCGCGCCGAAGTAACGGACCGGGTCCCTCCCCGGCGTCCATGCCGACCGATCCCGTCTGCGGCATGTACGTCGACGAGCGGAGCGCCGAGCTCACGCTCGTGCGCGAGAACCGGTCCTACTACTTCTGCTCCAGTTCCTGCTTGGACGAGTTCGCCGCGCCCGAGCGGCAGATCCGCCGGTTGCGCCAGCGCCTCGCCGTCGCCTGGCCGCTCTCGCTCGCGATCCTCGTCCTGACGTACGTCCCGACCGTCCCCGGGATCGCGTGGCTCCTCTTCCCGCTCGCCACGGTCGTCCAGTTCTATCCGGGCTGGACCTACTACCGGGGGACCGCCGACGCGCTCCGCAACCGCCTGTGGAACATGGACATCCTCATCGCGGTCGGCACCACGATCGCCTACGCCTACAGCGTGGTCGCTCTGCTGCGCCCGGGCGCGCTTCCCTCCGCGTCGTTCTTCGATGCGTCCTCGTTGATCATCACGCTGATCCTGACGGGGAACTATCTCGAGCACCTCACGCGGGAGCGCGCCCGAGGGGCCCTCCGCCACCTGGGAGAGATGCTGCCGACCACCGCCGTGGTCGTGCGGGAGGGTCGCGAGGTCGAGGTCGCGCTCGGGGAGGTTCGCCGGGGGGACGAGCTGCGCGTTCGCCCCGGCGGCCGGATCCCGGCCGACGGGACGATCGTCGAAGGACGGACCGAGGTCGACGAAGCGCTGCTCACCGGAGAGAGCCTGCCGCAGCCGAAGCGGCCCGGCGACCGCGTCGTCGCGGGCAGCCTGAACGGCGACGGGGCGATCCGGCTGCGCGCGACCGGAGTCGGCGAGGACACCTTGCTCGCCCAGATCGGGCGCCTGATGACCGAGGCGGAGACGAGCCGGATCCCGCTCCAGCGTCTCGCGAACCGGATCGCCTCGATCTTCGTCCCCTTCGTCCTTACGCTCGCGGTCGTGGTGACCCTCGGATGGGCGTACGCGGGCGTCGGGCTGACCGTCGCCCTCCTCGTCTTCGTCTCGATCGTCATCACCGCGTGTCCGTGCGCCTTCTCGATCGCCACTCCCGCGGCGATCGTCGTAGGGACCGGGCGGGCCGCCGAGGCGGGGATCCTCTTCCAGGGCCACGACGCCCTCGAGCAGGCGAGCCGGGCCGACGTCGTGCTCACCGACAAGACCGGGACGCTCACGCGCGGGGTGCCGGTCCTGACCGATATCGTCCCGATCCCCGGAGCCACCGAGTCCGAGCTCCTGCGGCTGGCCGCCGGCCTCGAAGCGACCTCGGAGCACCCGCTCGGGCGGGCGGTCCGGGAGGCGGGAGCCCATCGCGCCGTCCTCCCCGCCCCCGCCACGGACGTGCGGGCGTTGCCCGGGCGAGGGATCGAAGGGACGATCGAAGGGCGGCCGGGGGCGCTCTACGTCGGTTCCGCCGCGGAAGAGATGAGCATCGACCTCGGTCCGTGGGCCGCTTCGATCGATCGGTTCCGCGCCGACGGCAAGAGCTGGTCGATCGTGCTCCGCGACGGGCGCCCCCTCGGCGTGCTCGCGTTCTCCGACGAGATCCGGCCCGAGGCGGCGGGCGCGGTGCGCGCGCTCGCGCAGGACGGGATCCCGGTGGTGATGGTCACGGGCGACCAGGCGCCGGCCGCCGAGCGCGTCGCGCGCGCCCTCGGGATCTCGGAGGTCCACCCGGGCGTCTCTCCGGCCGGGAAGCTCGCGCTCATCCGCGAGTTCCAGGCTCGCGGGCGCCACGTCGCCTTCGTCGGGGACGGCGTCAACGACGCGCCGGCGCTCGCCGCCGCCGACCTGGGGGTGGCGATCGGCGCGGGGAGCGATGTCGCGAAGGCCGCCGGGGGCGTCGTGCTCGTGCGATCGGACCTCTCGGGGGTCGCCCTCGCCTTGCGGATCGGACGCCGGACCGTCCGCAAGGTCCGCACGAACCTCCTCTGGGCCCTCGGATACAACGCCGTCCTCCTCCCCATCGCGGCCGGGGCCCTGGTCCCGCTCTTGGGGCTGGGGGTCTACGACGTGCTGCCGATCACCGGGGCGATCGCCATGGGCCTCTCGTCCACGACGGTCGTCCTGAACTCGCTCTCGCTCCGCTTCGTCTCGCTCGACTCGGCGCCCGCGTCCCCGCCCCACCGCTCGGCCCGCGGAGCGGTCGGGGGTCCCGGCATCTAGGCGTCTAGCGACCCTCGCCTTGACCCGGCATCGGAGTCGCTCCGCGACCCGGCCCGGCCCTCGGCGCGCGCCGAGGGGCCGGGACA
>JAJZMW010000155.1 GCA_021848165.1 Thermoplasmata archaeon | reverse complement strand
GCACGGGGGCACGGTGGTCGTCGAGACCCGACGGATCTCCCCTGGGCCGGACGACCTCCGGGTGGGGCCGGCCGCGCTGATCTTCCTCCCGGTCTGGTACTGCGAGGGACCGCGCGGTCGGGTCCTCCTCAACGCCGTCACCGGCGAGCCCGAGCGCTTCGGTCCCGACGTGGACGGGCCGGCGCCCGAGGCCTAAGGGGTCCGCAGCGCGCGCCGCCCGACGACCAGCGCCACGCCGACGAAGAGCGCGGCCCAGGCGAAGAGCCCGCCCAGGTAGACGGCGGCCGGGTACGTGTAGTAGGCCCCCGCGCCGAAGAGATCGAGCCGCAGAACGTTGATGCACAGCGAGACCGGGTTGTACGCCGCGATCGACATCAACCACCCCGGCTCGCTCGTCGGGGGATAGAGCGCGTTCGAGAGGAACAGGATCGGCAGGTTGAGCAGGTTGACGACGCCGAAGTACGACTGGGGGTTGTCGAGAGCGAACCCGAAGGAGAGGAACAGCGCGTTGAACATCAGCGACAGCACCAGGACCGCCGCGAGGATCTCGACCGCGCCGAGGAGGCCCGGGTTGGAGGTGATCGTCAACCCGACGAAGCCGGGGATGTGGGCGAGGAGGACGGCGAGGCCGAGGACGAGGAACGCCGGCATCAGGGCCATGAGCGAGCGGAAGATCAGCGGCGAGAGGAACAACGTCGCGCGCGGGGCCGGGGTCGCGACCTGGCGCTTGATGATGCCGAGCCCCTTGTCGAAGATGATGTTCGCGCCGCTGAAGAGCGACATCGTCAGGGCGACGAACCCGACCATCCCGACCGAGAAGAACGAAAAGTAGTTCGGCGCCCCGAGGAAGCAGGAGAGCCCGAGTTGCGGGGGGCACTGGCCCAGCCCCTGGCCGAACCCCTGGCCGAACAGGATGAGGTAGAGCACCGGGACCAGGAGGCTCGAGAGGATCCAGACCGGGGTCCGCCACCAGCGGAGGAACTCTCGGCGCAGGAGCGCCCCGAGCTCGCGGTACATCAGCGGTTCCCCCCGCCGTGCATCTGGCCCATCCGCTCGGCGAAGAACGACGCCGCGTCGCCCTCCTCTTCGCGGTAGGCCCGGCCGGTCAGCTCGAGGAAGACCTCATCGAGGCTCGGCTTGCGGATCTCGACGCTCTCGAGCTCGATCCCCGCCTTCGCGCACGCGGTGACGATCGGCGGGACCATCGCCTCGCCGCGGGCGCACTTCGCTCGGAACTGGCCGTCCAACGCGGTCACTCCCTGGACGCCCGGGATCGCGCTCAGGAGCGCGGTCAGCTCCTGGCCCTGGGTGGGGCGGACGACGACCGTGTCGCCGCCGATGCGGGCCTTGAGCTCGGCGGGGGTCCCGATCGCCACGATGCGACCGTGGTCGACGATCGCGATCCGCTCGCAGAGCTGGTCCGCCTCCTCCAGATAGTGGGTGGAGAGCAGCAGGGTGACGCCGGTGTCCTTCCGCAACCGGCGGATGAACTCCCAGAATCCGGCCCGACCCTGCGGATCGAGGCCGAGCGTCGGTTCGTCCAGGAAGAGGATCTTCGGGGAGTGCACGACCCCGACCGCGAGCTCCAGCCGCCGCCGCATCCCGCCCGAGTACGTCTTGACCGGCCGGTCGGCGTAGGGGAGGAGCTGCATATCTTCGAGAAGCTGCTGGACCCGGCGGCGAGACTCGCTCCGGGCCATCCCTTCGAGGCCGGCGGCGACCTCGAGGTTCTCGCGGCCGGTGAGCTCCCCGTCGGCGGTCGAGACCTGGAAGGCGAGGCCGATCCGGCGGCGCACCTCTTCGGCCTCCCGGGTCACGTCCAGGCCGTCGACGATCGCTTGACCGTGCGTGGGGCGGACGAGGGTGGTGAGGATCGAGATCGTCGTCGTCTTCCCGGCGCCGTTCGGACCGAGCAGGCCGAACGCCTCTCCGGGGCGGACATCGAACGAGATGTCGTCCAGAGCCTGGACGGCCTTCGGGGGCTCCCCGTAGACCTTCGTGAGGCGCTGGACCGAGATCGCGAATTCGCTCAAGGGGGGACTCCGGGGCGCGGGGACCGCGCCGAACAGCATCCGATGGGGGACCTTCAGGCCCCCATAAAGCCGAGGCGCACGCGGAAGACGCACCGAAGGAGGGTCCCGCTCGGCGCTCGACGGGTAAATAGGGGCCCTCGATGGGCCCCTCGTGTTCCTCGAGCAGATCCAGGTCGGCCCCTACCAGAATTTCACCTATCTCGTCGGCGATCGCGACGGGGGGCCGGCGTTCGTCATCGATCCGTCGTTCGGCCCGGACGAGGTCCTCGCGTCGATCGATCGGCACCGGGTCCGGGTCCTCTACGTGCTCACCACCCATCACCACCCGGATCACGTCGCCGGGAACGACGCGATCGTCGCCGCGACCGGCGCGAAGGTCGTGGCGCACGCGCTCTCTCCCCGGCACCCCGACCTCCCGGTCGAGGACGGCGCGACGCTCCGGGTCGGGACGATCGAGATCCGGGTCCTTCACACGCCCGGCCACACCCCCGACTCGGTCTTCTACCGGTTCGACGGGCACGTCGCGACGGGCGACACGCTCTTCGTCGGAGAGTGCGGGCGCACCGATCTGCCCGGCGGCGACCCGGGAGAGATGTTCGAGACGCTCCACCGCCGCCTGGCCGGCCTCGAGGAGGGGTTGATCGTCCTCCCCGGGCACGATTACGGGGTGACCCCGACGTCGACCATCGGCCGGGAGAAGCGCGAGAACTACACCCTGCAAGCGCGGACCCGAGAGCAGTTCCTGCGGTTCATGCGGGAGTGAGGGACCGATGGCGACCTCCCCGGCGGGATCGCCCCGCGGTCTTCAGGTGACCGGGGTCCGACGCCCCCGTCCCGGGACCCCCTCCACGCGCCAGCTCATCGAGCGCTTGCGCGAGCAGGCGACCGCCTCCGAATCGCTGGTCGCGC
>JAJZMW010000167.1 GCA_021848165.1 Thermoplasmata archaeon | reverse complement strand
GTCGGCCCCCCGGCCCCCGCCGGCGACAACGGTTATGCGAGCGCGGGCCTCCGGCGGGGCGGAGCCCGGCCGATGGCCCCTCGGGAGTTCTACGCGTCGATCGACTCGACGCAGACCCGGGCGATCGCGCTCGCCCGCGCGGGGGCGCCCGACGGCACCCGCGTCGTCGCCCGCACGCAGCGCGCCGGCCGCGGGCGGCTCGATCGCTCCTGGTGGTCCCCCGCGTCCGGGGGGCTCTACCTTTCCGTGGTCGTGGACGCCCCGCCGGAGCCCCGGACGCGCCTCGCTCTCGGCGTGGGGGCCGAGATCGCCGACGAGCTCGGCCGCCGTGCCGGCGTCCCGATCCGCGTCAAGTGGCCGAACGACCTCCTGGTGGAGGACCCGGAGGGCCGCGCCCGCAAGCTGGGCGGGATCCTCATCGACGAGATCGCCACGACGGGCGGGGGCTGGCGCGAGGTCGTGGGGGTCGGGGTGAACGTCGCCCGGGACGACGACGGGATCCCCCCCGCGCTGCGGGGGCGGACCGCGTCGATCGCCGAGTTCTCTTCCCCGACCCCGTCGCTGGAGGCCGTCGAGGAGTGGGTCGCGAGGGCGGTCCTCCGGGCCCGCGACGCCCTCGCCGATCCGGAGCGGGCCGAACGGCTCTGGGACCGGTGCCGAGCGCTGCTCTACGGCCGGGGCCGGTCGGTGCGCGTCGACGGCGAACCGGTCGGGGCGATCGACGATCTCGGCCCGGCGGGGGAGCTTCTCGTGCGGGCCGGACCGACCCGGATAGCGATAAGGGCGGGCGATGTCGAGGTCGCGTCGGGCCCATGACGGATCCGTACGAGCGCTGGAAGGTCCTGCGGCAGGCGACGCGCGCCGGCGGCGGCGCCGACCGGGTCGCGAAGCACCACGCCGCGGGCCGCTGGACGGCCCGCGAGCGCCTCGACGCGTTCTTCGACGCCGGCACCTTCCAGGAGATCGGCGCCTTCGTCGCGAGCCGGGCGACGGCGTTCGGCATGGCCGATCGCCGGGTCCCCGGCGACGGGGTCGTCACGGGCTGGGGGGAGGTCGACGGACGGCCGGTCTGCGCGTTCGCGCAGGACGCGACCGTCTTCGGCGGCGCGCTCGGGGAGGCGCACGCGGCGAAGATCGTCCAGACGATGGAGATGGCGCGACGCGCCGGGGTTCCGATCGTCGGCCTCAACGACTCGGGGGGGGCCCGCATCCAGGAGGGGGTCGTCAGCCTCGGCGGCTACGGCGACGTCTTCCTGCGGAACGTCCTCCTCTCGGGGGTCGTCCCTCAGATCTCGGCGATCCTCGGCCCGTGCGCCGGCGGGGCCGTCTACTCCCCGGCGATCACCGACTTCGTCGTGATGGCCCGCGGCACCTCGCAGATGTTCATCACGGGCCCGGACGTCGTCCGCGAGGTCACGGGCGAGGAGGTCACGCTCGATGAGCTCGGCGGCGCCGACGCCCACGCGCAGTACAGCGGGGTCTCCCACCTCACCGCCACCAACGACAACGAGGCGCTCGAGCTGGTCCGCCGCCTCCTCTCCTACCTCCCGCTCAACAACCTCGAGGAGCCGCCGCGCCGCGCGCCGGTCGAGCCGGCCCCGAACGCCGCCGACGAGCTCGCGGCGATCGTGCCGGCGGACGCGAACGCCCCGTACGACGTCCGCGGCGTCATCGACCGCCTGATCGACCCGGGGAGCTTCCTCGAGATCCAGCCGGCCTGGGCGCCGAACATCGTCGTCGGGTTCGCGCGCCTCGCCGGCCGGTCGCTCGGCGTCGTGGCGAACAACCCCGCCCAGCTCGCCGGGACGCTCGACATCGCGGCGTCGACGAAGGCGGCGCGGTTCGTGCGGACGATGGACGCGTTCAACCTCCCGATCGTCACGCTCGTCGACGTCCCCGGGTTCCTGCCGGGGACCGCGCAGGAGCACGGCGGGATCATCCGCCACGGAGCGAAGCTCCTCTACGCCTACGCGGAGGCGACGGTGCCGCTCGTGACCGTGATCCTCCGCAAGGCCTACGGCGGGGCGTACGACGTCATGTGCTCGAAGCACCTCGGCGGGGACCTCAACTACGCGTGGCCGACCGCCGAGATCGCGGTGATGGGCGCCGAGGGGGCGGTGAAGATCCTTTTCAAGCGGTCGGGGGAGGGGGCCGAGGCCGCGGCGGAGCGCGCGCGGCGGACGGCCGAGTACCGCGAAGAGTTCCTGAACCCGTACCTCGCGGCGGAGCGCGGCTACGTCGACGACGTCATCGCGCCCGCCGCGACGCGCGAGACCCTCGTCGCGGGCCTCGCCTTGATCGCCTCGAAGCGCGACGACCGACCGCCGAAGAAGCACGGCAACATTCCCCTCTGAGCGGAGGCGCTCGATGGTCCGGATCACCGAGACGGTCCTGCGCGACGGGCACCAGTCGCTGATCGCGACGCGGATGCGGACGCGCGACATGGTGCCGGCGCTCGCGCGGCTCGACGCGATCGGCTACCGCTCGCTCGAGGTCTGGGGCGGGGCGACGTTCGACGTCTGCCTGCGGTTCCTGCGGGAGGATCCGTGGGAGCGGCTCGCCACGCTCAAGCGCGGGCTCCCGCGGACGCCGCTCCAGATGCTCCTGCGGGGGCAGAACCTGGTCGGCTACCGCCACTACGGCGACGACGTCGTCCGGAAGTTCGTCGAGCACTCGGTCGCGACCGGGATCGACATCTTCCGCATCTTCGACGCGCTCAACGATCCCGAGAACATGCGCGTCGCGATCGAGGCGGTCCGACGCACCGACGCGAT
The DNA here is from genome assembly GCA_021848165.1 of Thermoplasmata archaeon. Classification (GTDB taxonomy): domain Archaea; phylum Thermoplasmatota; class Thermoplasmata; order Lutacidiplasmatales; family UBA184; genus Lutacidiplasma. The sequence goes on along the minus strand of JAJZMW010000167.1, from coordinate 174 downwards.
CGCCCAGGGGACGATCTGCTACACGCAGTCCCCGGTCCACACGCTCGACTCGTTCGTCGCGCTCGGCCGGCGGCTCGCCGCGATGGGCGCCCAGGAGCTGTGCATCAAGGACATGGCCGGGTTCATGCCGCCGAGCGACGGCGGCGCGCTCGTCCGCGCGCTGGTCCGCGAGGT
>JAJZMW010000129.1 GCA_021848165.1 Thermoplasmata archaeon | reverse complement strand
GAACTCATCGGTGGAGATCGCGCCGTCTCCACCGCCCGACCCGAGGTCGTCTCCCAGGCCGTCGACCGCGTGCATCGGGTCTCTCCCGCGACCCACGTCCTGTGCGGCGCGGGGGTCCACGACCGACGCGACGTCGCGATCGCCGGGTGGCTCGGGAGCGATGGGATCCTGGTCGCGAGCGCCGTCACCACGGCCCCGGAGCCCGCGCGCGCGATCCGAGAGCTCTTGCGCGGTTTCGGGCGATAGGCCCCCGCCGCCTTCATCTGCGACCGGCGGTTCCCCTGACGCAGTACTTTCCTGCGTTGAGGTTCTTCGGATGCCCGCGCCCTCCACCCACCGACCGCGCGGGAGCGCCTCGGCGACGTCCCGGCGACCCGGGTCGCGGGGCCGTCGACCGCCGCGGCGAGACCGCGAGCTCCGGGAAGCGGCCCGCTCGCCGACCACCCCCCCGCGCGGGAGGCGACCGCCATCGCCCGCGGGGGCCCGGAGGTCGGCCACGAAGCGATCGCCCCGCGAGGGGTCCCCGCTCACGATCGTGATGGTGGGGTGGGAGTATCCCCCGTTTCACACGGGCGGGCTCGGCGTGCATTGCCAGGAGCTTTCGCGAGAGCTCGGACGCCTCGGTCACCACGTCATCTTCCTCACCCCGTTCGACCTTCCGTACGACGGCGCCCCGGGCGTCGAGTTCCTGAGCCCGGGCCGGGCGGGGAACGACGAGATCGCCCGCATCTCCGCCTACGGCGTTCCGGAGTTCCATCGGGCGGCGTTCCAGACGCTGGTCGAGGCGTACAACGATTGGGTCGGACGCTTAGAGGTCCCGGGCGCGAACGTCGTGCACGTGCACGACTGGTTCGGCACCGAGGGGGGCGCTCGGCTGGCCCGGCGGCTGCGGGTCCCCTTCGTGATGACGATGCACTCGACCGAGCTCGACCGATCGTTGGGGCAGCCGCACGTCCCGATCTTCGAGCGGGAGCGATTCGGGATCCGGCGCGCCGACGCGCTCATTGCGGTCAGCCGCCACCTGGCCGAGCAGCTCGTCCGGCGCTACGGCGCGGCCCGGGACAAGGTTCATGTGGTCTACAACGCCGTCCGGCCCGCGGACGAGCCGCCGCGGCCGGCGCGTCGCGGCGACCTCGTCCTCTTCCTCGGGCGGCTCACGGCGATGAAGGGGCCGGACACGTTCCTCCGGGCCGCCGCGCGGATCGCCGACGACTTCCCCGAGATCCGGTTCGCGATCGCGGGCGAGGGGCCGGAGTACCCCCACCTCGTCCGCCTCTCCGCCGAGCTCGGGATCGGCGACCGGGTGCTCTTCTTCGGCAAGGTCTCCGAAGAGGAGCGCGCGGCGCTCCTCCGCGATGCGGCCGTCTACGTGCTCCCGTCGGTGGTCGAGCCGTTCGGCATCTCGGCGCTCGAGGCGATGGCGGCCGGGGTCCCGACGATCGTCTCCAAGACGAGCGGGGTCGCCGAGGTGATCGACGCTACGTTCCAGGTCGACTTCTGGGACATTGATGAGTTCGCGAGCCGGATCGCCGAGCTCCTCGAGTACCCCCCCCTCCGCGAAGAGATGGGGGAGCACGGGCGGACCGAGGCGACGAACGAGAGCTGGGCGGACCGCGCGCGGGAGACGGTCGAGATCTACCGGGAGCTCCTGCGGGGGGGTCGGTGAAGCTCGTCCTCTATCTCCATCTTCATCAGCCCTGGCGCCTCGCCCGGTTCCGCTACCTCGACCTCGGCAGTGGGAAACCGTACTTCGACATCCCCCGCAACCTCGAGATCTTCCGCGGGATCGCGGAGCGGAGCTACCGACCGACCCTCGACCGTCTTCTGCGTCTGCTCGCGGAGGACCCCGAGTTCCGGGTGAGCCTGTCGATCACGGGGACGTTCCTCGAGCAGGCCGCGTTGGCCGCTCCCGATGTCGTGGAGCGGCTTCGGGCGGCGGTCGACACCCGGCGCGTGGCGATCGTCGCGGAGACGTACTTCCATTCGCTCGCTTTCCTCCTCCCGCCCCCCGAGCTCGAGGAGGAGGTCACGGCGCACCTCCGTCGTCTCCGGGAGCTCTTCGGGGTGCGTCCCGCCGTGCTGCGGATGACCGAGCTCGTCTATTCCGACGAGATCGCGCAGTTCGCGAGCCAGCTCGGCTTCCGCGGCGTCCTCGCCGAAGGATGGGAGGGGGCGCTGGGACCGAGGTCACCCAACTATCTCTACGAATCGGCGGCCCCCGGCGTTCGGGTCCTCCTGCGCAACTATCGGCTGAGCGACGATGTCGCCTTCCGCTTCTCCGCGCGGGATTGGAGCGAGTACCCTCTCACCGCAGAGAAGTACGCGCGATGGCTCGCCAGCACTCCGGGGGACGTTCTCGGCCTCTTCCTCGACTTCGAGACGTTCGGCGAGCATCATCCCGCGTCGACCGGCATCCTCGACTTTCTTTCCGCGCTGCCGCGCGCCGTGCGCAGCGAGCCGACGCTCCGTTGGGCGACCGTCGAAGAGGCGCTCCAGGGGCCCCTCGCCGGGGGGTTCCACGTCGCCGAGCCGATGAGCTGGGCCGACGAGCGCCGCGACCTCGGAGCGTGGCTCGGGAACGACATGCAGCGCTCCGCGTTCGACGCGGCGAAGAAGCTCGGGACGCTCGTTCGCCTCGCGGACGAGCCGTCGCTGTGGACCGACTGGCGTCGCCTGCTCACGAGCGACCACTTCTACTACATGTACGTCAGCGGGAAGGACTCCGACACCGAGGTCCATCGGTACTTCTCGAGCTACTCGAACCCGTACGACGCCTACGCGAACTACATGAACGCGCTGAACGACCTGCGTCGCCGTTGTCTGGCCGCGATCCCGCCCACGGAGCCCGATGGATAGCGGGACGGCGTCCGGGGCCGGTCGGGGCCCCGCGGTGCCTGCCGGGGAGCCGGAGGAGCTCCCGCGTCGCGACGCGACGATCGGAGCCCTCCTCTGGGCGATCGGGATCGCGCAATTCGCGATCGCGACGGCCGTCGTGGTCGCCGCCTACAGCTGCGCGAACCCGGGCGGCTGCTTCGCGGTGACCACCAACCTGTTCGGCGATCTGGGGAGCGGCGGGTTCCTCGGCACTCCCTCGACCGCTCGACTCGGCCTCCCCTGGCCGACGTCCGCGCTGTGGCCGGTGTTCAACTACTCGCTCTTCGTGACCGGGGCGACGCTCGTGGCGGGGGCGCTTCTTCTCGCGCGCTCCTTCCCCCCGGTCCGGCAGTCCCAGATCGGGCTCGCGCTCATCGCCCTCGTGGGACTCGGAGGGGCTGGCTTGGGGACCTTCGCCGAGGACACGATCTGGGCCGACCACGTCGCATTCGGCCTGCTGGCGAGCTGGGCGATCGCCTTCGGGATCTTCGCGCTCGGCGTCGCCTTCTTGCGCGGGGGGCGCACTCCGCGCGCGTGGGGGCGCTCCGGGATCGTCGTCGGGATCGGTCTCCTCCTTCCGGCGCTGCTCGGGACCGCCGGCGGAATCAGCTCGATCTCCGTCTTCGGTACGATCTCTCCCGATGCCGGACTCGGCACCGGCGCGCTGAACGGGGGGCTCGTCGGCTGGATCGCGGTCGCCCTCGGGCTCGGGTGGTTGTTCTGGCTCTCGCTCGCGCTCGTGACGATCCGACCGTTCGACCGAGGCCCGTCGGCTCCGAGGCCGTCGGGCCCCCACCCCGGGGCGGCGGACGGGGCATGGATCTGGCTCCTCGGGCTCGTCGGGTTCGTCGTCGCGATGGCCGTGAGCCCGCTCGGTTACCCCTGCACGAACTTTGGCGGATGCTACAACCTCGGCACGAACCCGATCAGCGACTTCGGGAGCGCCGGATACATGACCGGGACCCCCGGCACGATGCCGTACCTGGGGGTGAATCCCCCGTGGCCCGTCGCCACCCTCTGGCCCCTGTTCAATTTCGCGATCGTGCTGTTCGGGGTCGGCCTCTTCACCGGCGCGTTCTTCGTCTACCGAGCCTTTCCCCGAGGTCGCGGAACCGCGCTCGGGACCGCGCTCCTCGGGATCGCGGGCCTCGGGGCGGCGGGGGTCGGCATCGTCCCCGAGGACACTCTCCTCGCGGTCCACGCGGACTTCGCGCTCGTCGCCTTCGGCCTGGCGCCGATCGGGGTCGTCGTGCTGGGGGTGGCCCTCCTCGGGGCGGGGCGGCGCGCGCGCGCGTGGGGGGTCTACACCCTCGCCAGTGGGCTCGCGTCGATCCCCGCGCTCTTGCTCTTCGTCGCTCCGGGGTGGGTCGGCGTGAGCGCCTGGGCGCCGTACGGCGCCGGCTTCGGGTACGGGGGCATGGAGCGGCTGATCGTAGCGGCGCCCCTGCTCTGGGTGGGGGTCGCGATGGCCACGATCGTTGTCCGTCGAGGTTCGTTGTTGCCACCGGAGCGTTCCGGCGCACCGGCGCCCGGCGGAGCGCGAGGGGCCGGAACGGGTTCCGCCGCCGGAACGAAGGGTTTATAGGTCGCGAGTTCGCCACCCGAATCGGGTGCGACGATGGGGGCACTGACCGCGTCCACGGTCCGCGTGACCACGATCCGCGAACAGCTCGGGACCGGGGGCCGGGTTGGGTACGGCATCCTCGGCGCGATCATCTTCGCGCTCGGCCTCTTCCTGCTCCTTTCGGGCGTGCTCTACGGCACGAGCGGAGGCTCCGGCTATTTCGCGCAAGGATTCCTCGAGTGGCTCGTCATTGTCTCCCTCTTCCTCGCGGGGGTCGTCAACCTCGTATCGGGGATCAGCCACGCCGAGGGGGCCTCCCCCGCGGCCCGCGGGGCCCGCTTCGGCATCGGCATCGTCGTGATCGTGCTCGCGATCGTTGCGATCTGGCCCGTGGCGTTCGGCACGACGGTCGCGGGATTGACCGCGTTCACGTTCCTCTGGGTCCTCGTGGCGACGGCGTTCACGCTGGAGGGGATCTTCCTGATGCTCGTCGGCGCCCTGCTCGACGGCTGGCAACGGGGCCTCGCGATCGCGATCGGCGTCATCGTACTCGTCTTCGGGATCTTGAGCTGGGTCTATCCCAACTTCGCGACCTTCGTCGTGTGGAGCGTCTTCTCGATCGCCCTGCTCGCGTTCGGACTTCGCTGTCTCGTGGTCGCCGGCACGGGGATCCGAGTGCACAAGTTCTCGTCCGTCAGCGGGGTCTAGCCCCGGAGATCTCACACGTCACCATGAACGCGCCCACCACCCCACCGAACCGCGCCCCCTCGCCGACCACCCCGCAACAGCACCTCTCGACCGGGATGCGCGCGGGCTACGCCATCCTCGGCGTGGCCGCGCTCGCGTTCGCGATCGCCCTGCTGAGCTCGTTCTTCTTGAGCGGCTATGTCTGGACCTTCACCCTGTACATCTTCGTCGTCGTGGCGCTCCTCGTTCTGGGGATCTCCGACATCCTGAGCGCGACCAGCCACCCCGAAGCCCCCGAGGGCCTCCGGACGCTGCGGCTGATCCTCGGCGTCCTCATTCTGATCTTCGCGTTCGTGGCCCTCGCCGATGTCTACTTCGCCTTCCTCGTCCTCTGGATCTTCGTCGGGCTCGGCCTCCTCTTTCAGGGTCTTTTCCTGCTCGCCGGCGTCGGGGGATCGGTCCATCTGGAGAGCTGGCAGCGGGGGATGGGGAGCGCGCTGGGGGTCCTCGACATCCTCCTCGCGTTCCTGGTGCTCCTCATCCCGCTCTTCGCCTTCGTCTTCGTGGGGGTCCTCGTCGCGTTCGGCGTGGTCGTGGCGGGAGTCTATCTCTTGACGATGGCCTCGACCGGGGTCACGAAGCCGTTGCCGACGATGATGAACGTCCCCGGCTTCCCGCCGATGGGCGGAACCGGGGCCGGGCCGCAGTAGCTTCGCGGCCCGCGCCGCCCGAGCTTCCGGGCCGCGGCTCCCCGAAGGAGGCTTCATCTATGCGGGATCCTCGTCGAGCGCCGCGGCAGGGGTGCCAGACGACCCGATGGTGATCACCCAGCTGGCCGGGAACGGCCGCGTCCTGCTCACCGTCAACGAGGACGGGGAATGGGGCTCCCTCTTCTACCCGTATCCCGGCCAGTTCCAGCACCTCCGCGAGGCCCGCCTCGGCATCTACGATGTCGGCGCGAGGAAGTTCACCTGGTTGCGCCGAGAGAACGGCCTGACCCTCGCGCTCGCCGGGCCGCGAGAGTCGGCGCGTACCCCCCTCTCCACGTGGTCCGCGCCCGGCCTCACCGTCCGGATCCAAGACTCGGTCCACCCGAACCACGATCTCGTCATCCGCGAGATCCAGATCCGGGCCGATCCCCCCCGTCCCCTACGGGTCTTCTCCTACCACTCCTTCGAGATCGCCGAGTCGATGTATCAGGACACGGCCTACGTCGAGGCGGACGCGGTGGCGCTGACGCACTACAAGCGCGGGTACTTCTTCGAGATCTTCGGCGACCCGGGGTTCTCCAAGGCCGTCTGCGGCGAACACACCCTCAAGGGTCTCCGGGGCACGTACGTCGACGCGGAGGACGGCCGCCTCGAGGGCCGGCAGATCGCGCACGGGGCCGCCGACAGCGTCGCCGAGTGGGACCTCCCGACCGAGACCCCCGGGACGATCACGCTGCGTTTGTTCCTCGCGATGGGGCAAAGTCTCGGGGCGGTGCACGATCTTCATTCCTACGTCACCCGGGGCGGCCCGGTGCGCTTCCAGCGGGAGAGCGAGCAGTTCTGGTCGACGTGGGCGAAGCGACGGCTCCCGCACGCGCCGCAAGCGCTGAGCCCCCGGGCCGCGGAGGTCTACGAGGCGAGCGTCCTGGTCCTCCGCCACTCGATCGGGAAGAACGGCTCGATCATCGCCTCCCCGGATACGCGCTCCCTCGTGATCGGAGGCGATGCCTACAACTTCTGCTGGTGGCGCGACGGAGGGTACATCTCGAAGGCGATGGACGAGGCCGGTCTCTACGAGAGCGCCGACCGGTTCCTCAAGTTCGCGAGCCAGTGCCAGAGCTCCGACGGGTCGTTCTTCCACCGCCACTGTCCCGATGGCGCGATCGGCTCGACCTGGCACCCACCCCCCTTCCTCCAGATCGACCAGACGGCGACCGTCGTTTCGGCGGCGTGGCACCATTTCAAGAAGGGCGCCGACCCCGACCTCCTGGTCGATCTCTGGCCGATGGTCAAGGGGGCGGCGAACTTCCTCCGAGACTTCCGCGATCCGGCGACCGGCCTCCCCGCTCCGAGCTTCGACCTCTGGGAGGAGGTCAAGGGGATCCATACCTACTCGACCGCCGCGGTCGTCCACGCCCTCGAGCGGGCGGCGCGGATCGCGGAGGAGATCGGCAAGAGCCCTACCGAGTGGCGTCGAGCGAGCCGCGAGATCCAGGAAGCAGCGCTCGCGAACCTCTGGGACCCGATCCGGCAGCGGTTCTTGCGGACGCTCGAGCCCCGCGACGATCGCCTGGATTCTTCCGTGCTGCTGGCCCTCAAGCTGGGGCTCCTGCCGTTCGACGACCCCCGCAGCCGCGCGGTCGTCGACGCGCTCGAGCAGCGGCTGGGGGTCCCGGGGATCGGGGGGCTCGCTCGCTACGAGGGCGACCGGTATTATGGGGAGGAGAACCCCTGGGTCATCTGCACCTTGTGGCTGGCGGAGGCCCGCTTGCGCCTCGGAGAAGCGGATCGGTGCCGCCAGCTCATCGAGTGGGTCGCCGACCACGCGACCCCGACCGGGCTCCTCCCCGAGCAGGTCGATCGTACGAACGGGCAGGCGACCAGCGCGACCCCGCTGACCTGGTCGCATTCGACGTTCGTCGATGTGATCCACAAGTACCAGGGGGGCGTCGGTGCGGCGCGGAGTTCGACGGACGACTGACGGGGGCCGCCCGTCCCGCCGCCGTCGCCCCCCCGCCCGATTCCTCGGGATCGACATCGGCGGAACGAAGGCCTCCGCCGTCGTCGTCGACCGGACGGGACGGATCCGCCACCGCGCGGGAACCGTGTTGCACGATCGCAAGGATCCCCCGACGGTCGTCGCGCGGATCCTGCGCCTGGTCGATGCGGGCCTCGCCGCCCGGCCCGGGTCGGTGCGCGCGATCGGAGTGGGCGTGGCCGCCCAGGTCGATTCGCGACAGGGCCTCGTCCTCCACGCGGGCAACCTCGGATGGGGCCGCGTCGCCCTGGGTCCGCGGATCGCCCGCCACGCCGATCGGCCCGTGCGGCTCATCAACGATGCGATGGCGGCCACCTACGGCGAGTGGCGCGTCGGGGCGGGCCGGGGGGCTCGCCACGTGTTCGGGCTCTCGCTGGGCACGGGGGTCGGCGGAGGGATGATCGTGGACGGTCGGCTCGCGCTGGGGTCCCACGGGGCGTTCGGCGAGGTCGGGCACATGACCATCGTCTCCGGCGGGCGCCCGTGCACCTGCGGACATCGGGGATGCTGGGAGGCGTACGTCGGCGGGTGGGCGGTCGCCGAACGGGCTCGGGAGGCCGTGCGAGCGGAGCGGCGGTCGGGGCGTCTACCGGTCGGCTTTCTGGACCCTCGCGCCCGCCAGTGGACGGCCCGGCAGGTCTTCGCCGCGCACCGAGCGGGAGACCCGATCGCGCGCCGGGTCGTACGGGAGACGTTGGACCACCTCGCGAACGGAGCGGTCGGGATCGCGAACGCGTTCGACCCCGGGCTCATCGTCCTCGTCGGCGGCTGGATCGCCGGCCTCCCCGAGGCCGTCGAGCGCGTGCGTCGCGCCATTCGAACCTCCGCGCAACCAACGGCGGCCCGGACGCGGGTGCGGGCGGGGCTTTTGGGAGAGGATGCGGTCGCCGTCGGGGCGGCGCTCTTCGCCCGGGACGGCGCGGTCGCGCGGGCCGGGTAAGGGCCGATTTCAGTCGCGCGCGAGCGGGTTCGGCCCGGCGTTGGAGGAGCCCATCAGCTGGAGGTAGGCCTCCTCCAGAGTCAGCGTCGCGCTCGCGAAGCTGACGACCGGTCCGGCGGCGACGCATCGGCGAAGGATCTCGGCCCGCTTCTCCTGCCCGCCGCCGTAGTCGATCCGCAGCTTCGTCGCGGAGAGGCTCTTGATCGACCGCACGAGCTCGGCGATCTTCGGCCCGAGGTCGGCCGCGGCCATCGGCGAGGCGAACTCCACGTCCACCTCCATGTCGACGGCGCGCTTCGAAATCGCCTCGACCGTGTCGTTGAGGAGGATCTTGCCGTGATTGATGAAGATCGCCCGGTCGCAGACCTCGGTGACCTCGCTGAGCAGGTGGGAGCTCATCAGGATCAGCCGGTCCTTCTTGAGCTCGAGCAGGATGTTGCGGATCGCGACGCGCTCGGCGGGGTCGAGGCCGCTGGTGGGCTCGTCCAGGATGATGATCGACGGGTCGCTGAGGAGCGCCGCCGCGATGACGATCCGCTGACGCTGCCCCTTCGAAAGGCGTCCCGTCTTCCGGTCGAGCGGCGGCAGGTCGAGGGCGCGCGCGAGCTCGACGATCCGTCGGGCGGCGTCCCGGCGGGGCATCCCGCGAAGCTCCGCGACCATCTCGAGGGTCTTCTGTCCGGTCTGCCAAGGGTACGGTTCGGGAGATTCGATGACGCTCCCCACGTCCCAGAGGGCGCGCTTGGCGTCGGTCTGGACGTCCACCCCGTTGAGGAGCCCCCGCCCGAACGTCGGGCTCCCGAGGGCGGTCATGAGCTTCAGGGTCGTCGTCTTTCCGGCGCCGTTCGGTCCGAGATAGCCGATCGCCCCGGCCCCCTCGAATCGGAAGTTCGCGTCGTCCAGCGCCACGAAGCTCCCGTAGCGCTTCGTGAGATGGACCGCCTCCAGCGACGGCATGGTCTACGTCTCCTCCCGCTGGTAGAGGATCAGCGAGATCGCCAGGAAGAGGACCGTGTAGGCGGCCATGATCACGAGGCCCACCCAGAGGGCGGGGTTCGAGGCCGAGAGCCCATCGGTGATCACGGTCGACACGATGTTGGACGCGTAGAGGATCGAGTAGACGACATACTGCGACCCCGCGAATCGCGCGACGAGACCATCGGCGATGTTGAACACGACGAGCAGGACGATGATCGTCAGCACCAGCCCGATCGCCGGGCTCCGAGAGGTCGCGCTGAGGGCGAACGCGAACGAGAGGATCCCGGCGACCAGGAGGGCCCCGAAGAGGAACGAGAGGCCGAGATTGGCCCACGGGATCGAGCCGAACGAGTAGAAGTACGTCCCGCCGTAGATCGCGAACAGATAGAAGATCGCGAACATGCCGACGCTGACCAGGAGTGCGGCCGCGTAGCGACCGGCGAGCAAGACCTTGCGGCGCACCGGCTGGGCGAGCATGTAGTAGCCGGTCTTCGTCCCAAAGTCCGTCGAGATCGCGTCGCCTCCGAAGAACGCCCCCGTGACGATCGCGAGGAACGAGATGAATCCGAGCTCCCCGCCCACGTAGTCGGCGGCGTTCTGTCCGAAGTTCGAGTGGACCCAGGCGACTCCCTTGATGGTGAAGGCGATGCTGATCCCGCCGCCGACCGCGAGCATGATCCCGAGGATCACCCAGAAGCGGTAGGTGTAGAGGTAGCTGCGAACTTGGGTCTTCAGCGAGACCAGGAATTGATCCCAGTCCCGGATCATGGGGCGAGTCATTCGTCGTGTCGATTTCGATACTCTATTTGAGGCTTGGCCGGCACGAGCGCGCGAGCGATGCCATCGCACGCCGTTAGAGGAGGCGATACTCCCGTCGACGGGAATCTCCGAGCGACACCGACTCTTCCACGAGACCTTGGGTGCGGAGCGATTCGATCGCGCTCTGCACCGTCCGACGGGGAAGTCGCGAGAGTCGAACGAGCTCGCTCTGGTCCACCCCACGATAGGTTTCCAGGAGGTAGTACAGGAATTTCGCCGCGGGCGGCCCGGCGATCTCTCGATGCGCGCGAACCGCGCCGAACGTCTCCCCGCGAAGGCCGAGCCGTTCGGAGGCGAGCGGCGCGATCGACCCCAATGCGACGTTCCCGAGGTTCACGTCCGACCCGAGTTGACGCAGGAGCGCCATCTGCTGACCTTCGGCCGGGGCTTCGAAGATCAACTCCTCCATGGGGTGTTCTCCGAGGATCGACCGGACCCAGTCCCACTTGACCGCCCCCTCGGAGTCGTAGATCCCGACCGAGCGACCGGACTCGCGGCTCTCCAAAATGACCTTGCGTGGATGTTGGGCCCGGGCCCAGGCGACCTGGTCCAGCGTCTCCTTCAGCGAGAGCTGCGCCTGCACGTCCTTCTTGCCGACCTCGATGAAGAACTGGAGGCCCCGGCGCTGGATCTCCTCCGCGATCCGCTCCATCTGCGCTCGGGAGAGATCGAGGATCCCGTTGGAGATCTCGACGATGTCGAAACCGAGCTCGTGCGCTTCGTCCAGAAAATCCAGGGCGCGGTCCTGTCGCATGGCGTACTCGAGCAGCGTCCCTCCGGTCGACACCTCGACCCCGTAGTCGTGGTAGGCCCGGATCCGCTCGCGCACCCGCTCTCGGGGCAGCAGGAGCGGGAGGCCCCACCCGAGCTTGGCGACATCGATGTACGGCGCGAACTCCGCGAGGTCCTCGGAGGTGAGCCGCTGGAGCCGGTCGAGGACGTGGGTGATGCCGGTCTGCCTCGGCCGAGAGGTCGGAGCGATCTCGGCGGGGAAGAACGCCGACTTCGGACGGCGCTGCGCGGCCCCGGTCGGTTTGCCCCGGAGGTTCTGCGACGGCATAGTCTCACCCACCCCTGCGTAGGGTCTGTTCATAAACTGTTCTGTTGGACGCAATTTACTCAGTCGTCGCCGAGAGGGGCTTTCCAGAGAGCCTGCGACCGACCGACTGCGGGCGAAAGTCTTTATCCATATATGTAGATTCATATGTATGCCCAGTCAGAACATCGCCGTGCAACGTCAGGTCTACGAGGCTCTCAAGAAGGAGCGTCGACCCAACGAGAGCTTCACCCGCCTCCTCGATCGGCTCCTGCACGAGGGAGGGACGGTCTCCGACCTGCACGGGGCGTGGGGGGAGTCCTCTCGGGGTCGCGACCGCCAAGCTCTGGCGGTGCTTCGAGGGGGGCGGGGCCGATGAAGGGCCTCGACACCCCGGCCCTCCTCGCCCTCCTTCACGGGGAGCCCTCCCTGCGCCCCCTGCTGAAGGGCTGGCAGGGAGAGGAGATCGCCACCACGGAGCTGAACATGCTCGAGCTGACGTGGATCGCACTTGGAGCCGCTCCTCGCCTCCGAGGGGAGCGCCTCCGCGCCCTCGAGCGGCTCCGCCGGCGCCTTACCGTCCTCCCGATCGACTCCCGGACCCAGGGGGAAGTAGCGCACCGAGGGCCGAGCGGAGCCATCTCCGGAGGCGCTGGCATGATCGAGGCCATCTTCGCCGCGCTCTCGGCGGCGGGCTGCTCCGAGGTCCTCACGAGTGGATCCGGGCGAATCGGGACTCTGTCGAGGGTGACGCTCACCGGCAAGGCAAGAAAGGAGTCCAAGGCAAGTCCGAAGCGTGACCGCCGTTCCTAAATGTCGCACCTATCGAGCGAGACAAGTTCCGCCTCTGACGAAGAATCGATTCCGGGCCCGTACAGCGACTTTTGGAACGTCCCACGGGTTGGATAGGGGGTCGGTGATCGGAATCGGCCATACGGCGACATCAAAATTCAGTAACGATAGTCTCGATACGGCGCTCCATCGTAACGAATTGGAGCGATCCAGCCTGGCGGGCTGCCGATCGGCGAGGTCGACTCCCTGACGGAGAGTCGTATAACACGAGTTATACAACCCGCCGACCGCCTTGCGGAACCCCATCAAGGGGAACACCTAACCTCCATCCGCCGGTGGGGCCCTCCGGGAAGGGGGGGCCACCTCCCTGCCGCGGGCGTACGGTCGCTGCCACGCCCGCCGTGGGTCGGGGGAGGCACCTCCAACGGGCGATCTCGTAAGGCAGCGGGGCACGCGGTACTCCTTCGACCCTTCCGCCCCCCAAAGGCCCTGTCGACCCCCGACATGGGAAGGAAGTTGGGATCGCGCCGTGCTTGGATCTCTCAGCACCACCCGTCTCTCGACTCACGAACGCACCGAATTGTGCGAAGCAACACCGAGTTACGTACGACACGTAACGTCCACGACCGTGGCTTGCCGAGTCAGAGTCACCCCGAGACCGCCCGGCGGGGGCTGAGCCGAGCATCGGACCCACACCGAAGACTGAGCTCGAAGGGTCGATCCCACGCTCCCCGACGTCGGAGCTACGCCGCGCCTATCTATACATATGCATAGACATATGTGGACTTTCCACGGCCGCGCTGCCGACGTTGAGCCGGAAGGAACGCGCGTGAATAGGGCCCGCCTGCGGCCGGACGGTCATGCCCTCCAGGGGCCAAGACCTCCGAGGGAACGGCGAACTATCTTCTCCGGGGCACGACCCCGGATCCGGGCCCCGGGGGACGAATCGGGACACGTCTACTGCGCCGGGGGGGCGTCCGCGGGTGGAGAGGCGGGCACCACGGTATCGTAGATGTTGAACGTCGACCACTTGTGGCAGAGCGGGCAGGCCATGTAGCGACTGTTGCCGAGGCGGACCGCCGTCAACGCCGCCCCCGGGACCCACTCGTAGTCGAACGTCTTGCCGCACTTGGGGCAGGTGAGGCGAGAGCGCTGGACGAAGCCGGTGTTGCCCGACTTCCGATTCAATCGGTGGCTGATGTACCACAGAAGCACCAGGACCACGACGATGACGACGGCGCTGATGCCCACTCCAAGCCAAAGACCGTAGTTCATAGCGTTCTATTTCTCCTTCCTGAGTGACGCGGGAGGCGAGCGATGAGCAACGCGGGTCAGCGCGGAGTTGACGGCGCGGATGGCGGTGACGAACGGATCCGTGTACACGGGGACGGAGGTCGCATCGCGAGTCGGAGTTTGCGCCGCGATCGTCCGGGGCTCCCGTTCCGCCGCCGCGACCAACAGCTCGAGGTCCGCCATCGCACGGTACGCCTTCCGGCGGATCGACCACTGGAGCTTGCGTCGGTATCCGGGCGTCCACGGGGCCGCCGGCAGATCCCGCTCCCCCGGCGGAAGCTGAACCAAGGTGTGGAGGTAGTCGCGTTCCCGACGGCTGAACACGGATTGGCTCAGGCGCGCGCCGTACATAACGTTACGGATTCCAGTAACGGGTCTAGGTCGCCCCTGAGGCGCGGAGAGAGTGGGCTCCGACCGTCCAGCGGATGGACATTCTTCCACTGAGCGGGAGGTGGATCGCGGGGGGAAGGCGCGGTCCCCATAACGGTGGGACGAGCGCCGTCTCGGCCGAATCGGCTCGCGCCAAGGCATTGGTGAGCCATATATCCACAACCGCGCTCGCTTCGGCGTCCCGGGCAACCGGGAAGCAAGGAGAACCGATGGAGGTGACCCAGCCCAAGAAGGTTTGGATGGACGGGAAGCTCGTCGATTTCGCCCAGGCGCGGGTCCACGTGCTCGCCCACACCCTGCACTATGGCGTCGGGGTCTTCGAGGGGATCCGGGCCTACTCGACCCCCGAGGGCGGGGCGATCTTCCGGCTCAGCGAACACGTCGACCGACTGATCGAGTCGGCACGGTTCTACCACATGCCGGTGGCGTACAGCCGCTCCGAGATCGAGAAGGCGATCCTCGAGACGCAGGTCGCGAACGGGATCCTGCCCTCGTACATCCGTCCGATCCTGTACCGAGGCGAGCCGGGCCTCGGCGTGAAGAACCTCCAGGGAAAGGTCTCGCTGTCGATCGGGGTCATCGGGGCCTCGAAGTACCTCGGGGATGGCTCCGACGCGGGGGTCCGCGCGAAGATCTCGCCGTTCCGCAAGCCCCATTCGCTGGCCGTCCCGTCGTTCGCGAAGGCGACCGGCAACTATCTGAACAGCTACCTCGCCGGCATCGACGCCCAGAAGGACGGCTACGATGAGGCGATCCTTCTCGACAAGGGAGGCAACATCGCGGAGGGGAGCGGAGAGAACATCTTCCTCGTTCGAGATGGGACGCTCTACACCCCGGGCCTCGAGTCGGACATCCTCCTCGGGGTCACGCGAGACTCGGTCCTCCAGATCGCCCGCGACCTCGGCCACCCGGTCGTCGAGAAGACGATCAGCGTCAACGAACTGCTCAGCGCGGACGAGGCGTTCTTTTCGGGGACCTACGCCGAGATCGCCCCGATCCGGGAGGTCAGCCACTATCAGATCGGGAGCGGCAAGGTCGGCCCGCTCACGCAGGCGATCGCGAAGGTGTACTACCGGGCCGTCCACGGCGAGGAGCCGAAGTATCGTTCGTGGCTCACCGCGTTCCCGGTGGCCAAGGCCGTGGCGGCCGCCCGCGCCTGAAGGAACCACGATGCCGTTCCCCGAGTCGGTCCGACGCCTGCCGCGCACCACGCTCTCGGGGATCGATGTCTATGTGCACGACGACGGTCGAACGCAGGTGCTCTTCATGGAGCTCGCGGCCGACCGAGCGGAGGTGACCGTCCCGACCCACACGCACGACGTCGAGTGGGGGGTCGTCGTCGAAGGGTCGATCGAAATGACGATCGACGGTCGCGTCGAAGAGCACGGCCGCGGAGCGGTTCACCTCATCCCCGCGCGGGTCCCCCACAGCTTCCGCTTCCGCCCCGGGACATCGAGCGTGCACTACTTCGTCGAGCGACGCGTCGCGCTCCCCGCGACCTCCGCACGCTAGGCCCGCTTGGGGGGAGCGCACGCCCCGTGGTGGGGCGGAGGGGTCCCCGGGTCCGGCCGCCAGACGAGCTCGATCTGGATCCCCGAGGGGCCCCGGAGGAAGAGCGAGCGCGATGTCGCGCGCTCCTTCTCTCCCGTGATCACGACCCGGGATCGTTGGACGCGGCTCTTGAGGCCCGTCCACTCGCTGACCCGCAGGGCGATGTGATCGACGCCGCCGAGCGCCTCCCCGTCCTTCGCCGCGTGGAGCCCGAGGACCTGGTCCCCGAACAAGAGGTAGGCATGGTCCTCCCCTTCGCCGAGGACGTCCATTCCCATCTGCTCGACGAAGAACCGGCGCGCTTTCGGGAGGTCCTTGACCCGCAGGTCGACGTGGTCGAAGCCGAGGAGGCCGAATTCTCGTACGGGCGATTTCATTCGAAGGTTCTCCCGCGCGGGGACGGGGGCGGGCCTATTTGGTAGCTTGGAACGGACCGGCGCGACCGTGCGGGGGCCGCCAGATCGCGCGCGCGGCCGCTCGCAGGAGGACCTCGGTCGAGCCGTGGGCGATCGCCCCGCTCCGAACGTCGCGGTATCGCTGCTCGTGCGGGAGGGCGCGCGAGTAGCCCGCGCCGCCGTGGAACTGGATGGCGTGATCGATCGTCCGCAGCGCGATCGTGGTCGCCATCGTCTTCGCGAGGGAAGTGTCCAGGTCGGCCCGCTCCCCGGCTCCGATGCGAGCGAGGGCCCGCTCCGCGAACTGCCGGCACGACTCGAGCTCTCCCCAATCCTGGACCAGCGGAAAGGCGACCGCTTCGTGCTCGTGGAGGGGGCGATCGAAGACGACCCGCTCCCCGACGTGGCGGACGGTCTGCTCCCAGGAGGCGCGCGCGACCCCGAGGTAGATCAGCGCGAGGTACGCTCGCTCCCGGGCGAGCTCGGGGAGCACGTAGCGGATCCCCTCCCCCTCCTCGCCGATGCGATGGTCGATCGGGACCCTCACATTCTCGTACCGAACGGTCCCGCGCCGCATCCAGCGCTCGCCGAGGTCCTCGATCACGGTCGCCCGAATCCCCAAGGAATCCTGCGGGATCAGGAACGCGGTGATGCCGGCGAGCCCCTGCGAGCCCGGCGTCCGGGCGTAGACGATCGCCGCGTCCGCGTCGGCGGCGAACGCCGCCTCGCTCTTGACCCCCGAGACGCGGTACTCGCTCCCGTCCCGCGTGGCCACCGTCGCGAGCCGGCCAAGGTCGGACCCGGCGTCCGGTTCGGTCAGATGATTGCCCACGAGCCGACGACCCTTCACCAGGGGGCGATAGAATCGCTCGACGAGCGCCGGCGACCCGTGCTCCCCCAGAACGCTCGAGAACCCGGGCTGGAGGGAGAGCTTCGCGAAGACCGTCCCGGCGCGGTAGGCCAACCGGTAAAGGAGGGTCCCGGCGCGCGAGGGGGGGAGCGCGCGCGCTCCGTCCTCGGCCTTCCGATCCAGCCCGAGCCACCCGGCCGCCCCCATCTCGGCAAACTCCGTTTTCGGGAACGCGGGCGTCCGATCGAGCTCTCGGGCGCGATCGACGAGACGCCATCGGTCGACGAAGTCGTCGAGCTCCTGCGCGAGCGGGTCGTCGGGCAACGGGGGGATCGTCGCGCTCACGGGGCGTTCCCACCCGTGCCCGGAGGGGAACCGCCCGGGGGCTCCTCTCCGATCACTCCGAGGGCGGCGAGCTCGGCGATGCGCGTCGGCGAATAGCCCAGGAGGTCGGCCAGCACCGCGCGGTTGTCCTGGCCCAGCCACGGCGCGCCGCGCCAGACCCGCCCGGGGGTCCGCTCGAACTTGGGAGCGATCCCGGGGCCTCGCACTTTCCCCACGACCGGATCCTCCCACTCGATCAGCATCTCGCGCGCGCGGTAGTGCGGGTCCGCGGCGATGTCGGCGATCGTGGAGATCCGCTCGAGGGCAACGTCGTGCTCGCGCGCGAGGCGCTCAAGTTCGTCCCGGCTCCGCGCCGCGCAGAACGCGGCGATCGCGGCGTCGACCGGGCCCCGGTGGGCGAGACGGTAGCCGGGATCGTCGAACCGATCGTCGGAGAACCCGATCATCGTCTTGAGACGACGGTACGCGTCCGGATTCGGCGCGGCGACGACGACCCATCCGTCCTGCGCGCGGTGGACATCGTAGGGGTGCAGGCGCGGGTGGGCGGAGCCGTGACGCCCTCGGGCGACGCCGCGGGCGAAGTAATCGAGCGCGAAGTTCTCGAGCAGCGTGAAGAAGACCTCGTACTGCGCCACGTCGATCGACTGCCCTCGCCCGGACCGGAGCGCGGAGATGTATCCCATCGTCGCGGCCCCGGCCGCGGCCAGCCCCGTGACGGTGTCGTTGAGCGCGGTGCCGGCGCGCATCGGGGGGGCCGGGTCCGGCTCGCCCTGGAGCGACAGGTAGCCGCTGAACGCTTGCCCGGTGAGGTCGTAGCTCGGCGCCCGGATCCGTTCGGGGACTCCGGTCCGACCGTACCCCGAGATGTGCACGATCGTCAGGCGGGGATTGGCGGCGTGCACTCGGTCGTCGGGGAGCCCGATCTTGTCGTAGGTCCCCGGTCGCGACGATTCGATCCATATGTCGGACTTTTGCGCCAGATCGAGGAAGACCGATCGCCCGTCCGGATGGCGAAGGTCGAGGCCGAGGGAGAGCTTGTTGCGGGAGTACTGGATCCATGACTCCGAGACCTGCTCGTCCGCCGGCGCCCCCTCCGGCAGCTGCGGCACGAGCGTTCGCGTCGGGTCGGCGTACGGCCGGTGGAACGGCGGCACCTCGATGTGGATCACCTCGGCGCCGAACTCGGAGAGATATCCGGCCGCCCACGGGCCGGCGACGAACCGCGCTGAGTCGAGGACCCGGACGCCGGCGAGCGGACCGTACTCCGGCACGATCGCCGGAGCCCGGAACGAGTCGCGCATGGGCCGCGACCCCCGGCGGATTCCATAAGTAGGGAGGTTCACCACGGAACCTTCTGGCCCAAATACGCCGGGGCGATGCTGCTCCGATGACCGAGGAGGCCCCCTGGGTCCGGTTCGAGGGCGAGCGGTTCCGCGACGAGCTGACCCGCTACAAGATGGAGCACCATCCGTTCAAGACCCATCCGTTCTTCGCTCGCTTGGAGC
>JAJZMW010000118.1 GCA_021848165.1 Thermoplasmata archaeon | reverse complement strand
GGGCGAGAGGACCACCTCCCCGGCGATCTTCTCCTGGATCTCCGCCTCCACGGCGCGCCGAGGAGAGTTCGCGTATAAATCGTCACGCTTGGTGTCGTGGGAGGGGTTCGACATCTGACGAATTCCGAGGAGTGGACCGGGCGAGACTTCCCGGGACCGTCCGTCGCCGGCCGGCCCCCTTTGAACTCGCGACCTCTACCTTGCCAAGGTAGCGATCTTCCGCTGATCTACCGGCCCACGCGACGCTCGCCACGCCGGGCGGGGGATAAATCCTTCCGGACCGGCTAGTCCCGGGCAAACCGGCTCATCGCCGCCGGGAAGAAGAAGATCCGGATCAGGAAGGTGTCGAGGACGAGCGAGATCGCGAAGGCGATCCCGAGCTGCTCGAGGAAGCTGACCGGCTGCAGGCCCAGCGACCCCAGTGAGACCGCGAGGATGAGCCCGAGGCTCGTGACCACGACCCCGGAGTGGGCGATGCCTCGGGGGATCGCGACGTCCCGGGGGTGGCGGCGTCGCTCCTCGACGACCCGGCTCAGGATGAACACGGTGTAGTCGTTGCCCAAGCTCAGCAAGATGACGATCAGGACCAACGGGATGAGATAGATCAGGACCTGGTGGAGGAGGAACTCGCTGATCGCGTAGAGGAGCACCACGGTGACCGAGATGCTCACGAAGACGCCGGCGATGCTGATGAGGGGGTAGACCGCCGAGCGGAAGGCGAAGGCGAGGATGATCGCGATCAGGACGACCAGGGCCGCCTCCACGACCGGATAGGTCGCGTCGTTCTGCGTCTTCTGGTCGAGGAGGGCGGCGGTCACGCCCCCGACGAGCCAGGAGGAGTTGCCGCGGAGCGTCTGGATCGTCCCCATCGCCGAGAGGCTGAGCGGGTTCGCGGCGAGATACACGAGGTAGTAGGCGCGCGTGCCCCCGTCGAAGACGAACGCCGTCGCCGCCGACGCGCTCGCGCTCCCGGTGTGGTTGCCGATGACGTACGGCCCGTTCGCCCCGCTCACGCCCGAGGTGTTCAGCAGGTCGTTCGCGGTCGCGACGAGCCGACCGGAGGTCGCCGGATTGAGCTCCCCGTCCGCGAGCAGGAAGCTCATCCCGGCCGGCGCCGCCACGAGCACGTAGGTCGGGTAGAGCAGGTTCGAGCCGAACGCGTGGGCGATGGTGTTCTGGGCCTGCACGCTCGGCAAGCTCGCCGGGAGCCCTTGGGAGATGTCGTAGCTGGTCGGGGCGGTGAAGAGGAAGAAGATCGCCGGAACGGCGACGATCACCACGATCGCGATCACCAACCCGCGGCGCCGGATCGCGAGCGCGGCGCCGCGGTAGAACGGCGATCGCTCGATCGGCCGGTCGCGCGGGACGAGGGCGCGCTTGAGGAAGAGGCGCGGGCCGAGATAGCTCGTCACGACGGGGAGGAGAAGCGCTTCGACGATCCCGATGAAGAGGACCGCGAGGAAGAGGACCACCCCCCAGCTCTCCAGACCGGGGATGAACGAGAGAACCCCCAACCCGACCGCGACGATGAGGGCGCTCGTCAGGATCGCGAAGCCGGCGGTCTCGGTCGCCCGCTCGACCGCCTCGAGGTGCGGGACCCCCTCGCGGAGCTCCTCCCGGTAGCGGTAGAGGAGGAAGACGAGGTAGTCGGTGACGATCCCGAGCGTGACCGCTTCGAGGGTGTACGTGACGAGGTAGTTGACCGAACCGAACAGGAGCGCCGTCAGGAAGATCGCGAAGTAGCCGAGCAGGAACCCGATCCCGACGAAGACCATCGTCAGGACCGACGACCAGAGGGACTGCAGCGTGAGGAACACCGCGATCACCAGGAAGAGGAACGTGAGACCGAAGAGGAACCCGCTCGCCGCCGTGAGGGCGGCGGTGTCGTAGGTGATGGCCCCGGAGCCGGTCACGCCCGCGCTCGGGCCGAAATACTGCGTCGCGAGGTCGCGGACCTCGGGGGTCGCGACCTCCGCCGGGTAGAAGTTGTCCGGGCCGCGGTACCCCTCGGGCACGTTGAAGACGACCTGCGCGAGGACGGTCGAGTTGTCCGGGCTCACGAACTGGGCGACGATCGCCGCCGGGAGGAAGGTGTAGCCGACGCGCTGGACAAGGTTCCACCCCGGATCGCCCGCCTCGGCGAACGCCGCGACGACGTCGGGGGTGGTCGGGAGCTGGTCGGCGACCGTCAGCCAACCGGCGGTCTCGAGATCGACCGTGGCGGCGTCCGCGTAGGTCAGGACGCTCGCGACGAGAAGGACGGCGACCGTCTGGTTCCCCGGGAAGTACTTCGGCGCGTTCGCGCGTACGGCGCTGTCCAGAAGGGCGCTCGGGAGCTGCGAGCTCGAATAGTTCGCGTAGAGCGACGCGCGGACGGCGTCCTCGTAGCCCGGTTGCCCCCGGGTGGCGTTGAACGTGGCGTTGATGCTCGATCGCGCGAACGCCGCCGCCTCCCATGCCGTGTAGAAGGTCGACGGGTAGGCGTAGATCGCGCTCGAGAGGTTGGCGAAGGCCGCCCGCGTGCTTCGAATGAGCGCCGCATGGGGCCCGTAGGTGCCATTGACGAGGGCGGCGCCGGCCGCGCAGACCGACGCGGTGTCGTTGTAGTGGGCGATCTGGTGGGCCTCCGCGGCCTCGGTGAAGTTGTAGGTGAGCTGGCAGAGGCGCGACGGCGAGACGGTGTTCGAGAAGACGACGAAAAGGCTCGAGAGCTCCGGATGGCTGGCCGCGAGCAGGGACTGGACCTGCGTCGACTGGCTGCCCGCCGGGCCGGCATTCGAACTCGAGTAGCTGATGTAGTTGGGGGCGAGCACCGCGAACGGCGTCATCGCGAGCAGGACGAGGATCGACGCCACGAGCACCGTGCGACGATGCACGCGCAGCCATCGGGCGAGGCGCGCGCTCCGGGCGCCGCGGGGGGGTGCCATTCGATCTCGGACGGAGGGACGGGATTATAGAGGTTCGGAC